>NZ_WMLF01000222.1 GCF_014156695.1 Streptomyces durbertensis
GGCTACGGGCGGGGATGGCCGGGGCGCACAGGCCGCTTCGTACGGCGGTGTCGTCCGCCGAGATTCGGCAGGTGCCAGACTCGGTGGCGGTCATGCGCAGCCAGACGCCGTCAAACGATTCGGTAGGCCCGACGGTGACGCCCGACCACATTTCCGTCCGCGGCATGGCGAGACTGCGGTGGAGAGTGGTCGGACTGATGTGCTGGTCAGCGTCCCAGTAGAGGGTGACATGGCCCTCCTTGTCGATGGCGCCCTCGTGTTCGCCCTCCTGGCCGATCATGGGGACGAAGCCGCACAGTTCCATGGAGTCCGCGCGCAGGTGGTCGGCTTCGCGGACGAAGGCGACCGAGCGGGTCTGGCCCCGCCAGCGCAGCGGCACCACGAGCCTTCCGCCGACCGCGAGTTGGTTCCACCAGGCTGTGGGGATGTCCCATGCGCCGACGGTGAGGATGATCCGGTCGTAGGGGGCATGGTCGGCGTCACCGAGTGCTCCGTCGCGTGTGGCGACGTGAACCTGGTCGTCGTACCCGGTGGCCTGGAGAGCTCGCGTGGCGCCGGCGGTGACTTCGGGGTCGATGTCGACGGTGGCGACCATGCCGGTGTGGCCGGTGAGATGTGCCAGGAGGGCGGCGTTGTAGCCGGTACCGGCGCCGATCTCCAGGATGCGTTGTCCGGGGCGCACGTCGAGCTGTTGGAGCATCATCGCGACCACCGACGGCATGGACGCACAGCTCAGTGCGGCGCCGTCGCTGGCGCGTTTGGTGATGACGGCCTGGTCCGCGTACGCCTCCTCGATGTCGGCTTCCGGGACGAAGCGGTGGCGTGGGACCTCACGCATGGCCCGGGTGACGTGCGGGTCGCTCAGCGCTCCCTCGGCCGTGAGCTGGTCGATCAGTCGCGCGCGCAGTTCTTCCGGGGAGGCTCCGGTGGCGGGGGGCGTGGCGGTGCTCATCGGGGTCGTGAGTTCCTTCCGTGAGGTGGCCGTGCTCAATTGCGGAGGGTTCTGAGCGAAGGGCAGATCGTAGTGGATTGACTGGTTTTACCGAGTCGGTATGACGTCATCCGGCCAGCAGTAGGCAGGCGTCCCAGGAGAGAGGGCCTGCGGATGGCGGCTTGGTGGCGAGGTGGACGCCCGCTGTTCCTTCCAACAAGCCGTTCGTCTTTGGGGCGCCGTGGAGGTCCAGGTGTCCATCCAGCCGTCCTCGCAGCCGGGACAGCTGCGCTGTGAGTGCGGGGTTGAGTTCGAGTGTGGCGTCGGCCGCCACCGCACGGGTGGTTTGGAGGAGCCCAGCCCAGCCGTGGCACACGGAGGCGTCGGTGAGCTGGTCGAGTTGCTGCTCGTCCTTCAGGCACGTGACGAGGGACTGCTCGGCGTCTTGCTGTGCCGCGCGGTCGCCGAGGGCGAGGGCTGCCAACTGGCGGGCGCGGGCCAAACCAGGTGTGCCGTAGCACCACGAGGGTCGGCCTGGGTGACGGTTGGCGATGGCGCCGTCCGCCAACTCGGCAGAGGAAAGTGTCTGTGGCCACCAGGAGGTTTCAGGGGTGCCGTGGCGCCAGCCGTCCACCCAGGTGCTGACACGAGAGATCATGTCGGCCTGGCCGGACACGCCGATGCCGCGGCGCATCGCTGTGGCGGCGAGGGCGAGTGGGCCGGCGACGCCGTGGGCCATGCCGAGGTTGCCATGACCACCTCGGCGGCATGGCTGTCCGTCGGGCCGGTCGGAGGTCCACCAGCCAGGGATTTTGCGGCCATTGACCGTGATCGGCTCGGTCAGGCGTACCAGGTAGGCCAGGAGCTTTGTGAACATCGGGCTTGGGCGGCCAGGTCGGTAGAGGAGGTAGGTACCGAGTCCCGTCAGTCCGCTGATGAGGTCGTATTCGCGCATCCTGGGCAGCCGTCCGGCGTCGATACGGGCGTGTGCGGCCCTCAGCCGAGTCTCGACCAGGTCGGTGATGTAGGTGTCGAGTGTCGCTAGGGCCTGCGCGTAGGCGCGGTGGCCAGCGGCGTGCAGCGCGTAGGCGACGGCGGGCGCGCCGTGGAAGAGGCCGCAGGCGTCCGGGTGTGCGAGTACGGGTGTACGGGTCATCGCTGCTGCCCAGGAGTGCGCCGTCTCCCACCCTTCCTCGCCTTCACGAGCGGTGGTGAAGTGGACAAGTGCGATTCCGGGAGCGCCGGTGGAGAGTGACTGATTCCAGCCAGGTGTCGGATTGTGTCGTGGCGGCGGGCCGGGGGCGGGGAGGAGGCTCATCTGGCGAACCCGTCATGCCGTGCCGCCCAGGTCACGGCGGTTTGCCGGGCGAGGCGTCGGCACACGGCTTCGCCTTCGCGGTCGATGCCTCGCTGTCGGTTGTGGTGCATGTGCAGCAGGGATTCCAGGACCACATTGAGATCCATCTCAGGTGGCAACGCCTGACAGTAGGCGGCCAACGCGTCATCTCGAACCTGCCAGGCACGGGCGACGGCGACGGGCAGCCGAGCGGCCATGTTCGGCTCGACGAGCCGAAGGGCCTGGTCGGTGACCGCGCGGTCGCAGGATGCTACGGGCGCGGGATGGGCCTGTAGCCATCGCATTGCTTCATGATGGCCGAGAAGGCCGCGGGCCGTGGCGACCATGCCGGCCGCCGTCAGCGCGAGCGGGTCGAACTCGTCATCTGGCAGGTGCCGTAGTTGAGCGGCCACGGCGGTGGAGTCTGCGGCGAAGACTGCTTCGGCCACTTCCGTCACTGTGTCTGTGCCGTAGCGGCCCGTTTCGGGCAGGTAGGTTCCCACGGTGAGTGGACCGGCCAGCTGCTGTTCACGCAGCGTCTGAGCCCAGTCCGCGAGTGCGACTGTGTGAGTGATCCTCTCGTGCGGCTCGCGGGTGCGCAGTCGCAGGCGCAGGTGGTCGCTCTCGTGGGGGCTGCGGTAGCGGACGAACCACCACGGGCAGTCCTCGCTGAGAGTGGCCAGCAGCCGGGGCAGGTGGTCGGTGATGATCTCCGCCATCCGCTCGGGATGAGTGGGGATTTGGGCGTGCAGCCAGCGGGCATCGGGGTGTGCGGGGAGCTGACCGTGTTGCTGGTTGGTCAGTCGCGGTAGCGATCCGGTCAGCGGGTCCGGCGCCGGTGGCCTGGCGGCGGAAAGCGGTAGGGCGACCTCGTGTGCGTGTCCGCCGATCCACCCCAACGTTTCGCTCGTGTCGTCCGTCTCGGTGAGGCGGGCCGTGCCGTACCGGTCGAGGTGAGCAAGGACCAGGGCCGCGTGGGTGGCCTCACCGAGGTCGAGGCGGAGCGTGCGGTCGTCGTCGCGTAGTTCGACGAACGGGGGGCACTTCCATCGGTGCCGCCAGGCAGCCAACGCGTCGCGGAACCGGCGGGCGTCGGTGCTTGAAGCCGTACCGAGGTCGCTCCTTGTCAGCCGCCAGCGAGCCGGGGAGAGCACGCTGCGGTGATACCGCACCCTCGGCAGATAGGGCAGGTCGGCATGTGGCCCCCAGTCGAACTCGGTCCACGCGGCCAGGCCGCCGCGCGGTACCTGAAGGAGGAACCGGGCCAGTGGTGGCAGTTGCTTCTCGATCGCGAGCGCGTGGAAGACCTGCGGTTCGACCACCTGTCGCCGGGACATGCTGACCAGGTGCAGGCGTTCACGCGTCGCGGTCAGCGCGAGGTCGTCGAGCCGGATCAGCTCGACGTCTTCGTGGTTTGTGCCAGGGGGCCGGTGCTCGCCGAGCGCGATGACGTGTGGCAGGAACGCCCGCGTCCGGCAGATGTTTTCTGCGTGCGGGTAGATCGGGGGAACCGACAGCTGAGCGGGCAGCGCGCCGGCGGTGACGGTCGGCAGCTTTCTGTACACCTCGGCGACTTCCGGGACGATGTCGGTGAAGCGGGCGGTGAACGTGCCCGCTGCACGTCCCGGTGAGACCACGAGGGCGAAGTCGCCACGGTCGATCGAGGCGGCGTCCGCTGCCTGGACCCGGACGGAGACCTCCACGTGCGGAGGGATGTACCGCTCGTCGAGAAGGTCTTCGGCGATGGTGTCGATCACGGCGTCGGTGAGGATGATCTCCTTCTCCCCTGTGGCAAGTGCCCGCCATGCCAATGCGGCCAAGCGCTCGTCCCGCCGAGTCAGGACGGGGCGGGGCTCGGGCCTGGTGCTGTTCGGGTACCCGGCCGGGTAGCCGAGCCCGGCGTCGGGGTGGACGGCCTCGGTGACGGGCACAAGCGTGCCGGTGCCGTAGCGTTCGCAGAACGCCGTGAAGTACTCACGCCACGCTGCTGGCCCGGTCGGCTCACGACCGAGCCGCAACAGCGCGGAAGCGGCCCGTTCAGCCTCCCGCACGACCCGTTCGGGGAGTTGGAGATCGCAGCTAAGACGCAGGTCGACGCTGATCGGTGTACGCCCGGCCGCCGAGGTGCGACGCATGCGCTGAGCCAGGTGGGCCCGGGTGCGGCCCTGCTCCTCATTGACGGCGTGCTGCAGGCCGTGCACCTCGGTGCGGACGGCCTCCAACTCGGTCAGGAGTACGGATGCCCCCGGCACCGTCTCGGCGTGCACCGTGCGGAGCGTGTCGACGACGTGCGTCAGCGGATCGCGGACGGTGAGCGGGGTGCGTAGAGCGGTGATGAGCAGCCCACGCCGCACCAGTTCGGTGAGCATCCCATGGACCATGTACGGCTGGGACTCGGGGAAGCGCCCTGCCATGTGTTCCGCCAGGGAGGAGAAGCCGATCGGAGACGCTGCCGCCGCCCGGACCACCTCCACCGCACGGGTGGCCCGCACCGCCACCCTGTCCGGCCCGTGCGGAACCTCGAGCTGCCCACCACGGCGGACCGTGAGGTTGGTGAAGACAACCGGCAACCGCTCCAGCAAGCCCGGGACAGACTCCAACCGGCTCACCACGTCGAGAAGCCATTGCGCATCCACCCGAACGGCGCTCGTGTGCTCCTCACTCCAGTCCGCGTGGGCCGGTCCGCCGACCGTCACCGCGGCGGCACCGGCGAACAGCCCGAAAGGCGTGGGACGGGACGCCGTACGCAAGAGGTAGCGGGAGAGGGACAACGCGATACGGCGCAATCGAGCCGGCGAGATGGGCCGACCCTCACAGACCTTCCGAACCCGTTCGGCCAGCCTCGGAGCGGCATGACCGACCGCCTCGGCAACGCGTTCGTCGGACCACCTCTGTCGCAACCAGTCGCGGGTGGACGCCTCGTTGTCGAGGTTCGGCCAGGAGACGGACACGGACGTCAACGGTGTGGCAGCAGCACGAAGCACTGCGCTGCCTGCGTGCTGGAACAGAGTCGGGTGAGTCGTTGAGCGCATCGAAGCTCCTTCAAGCGATCCACGAGGAGACGCCGCACGGGGCCGGGGAAGTGGCCCCGGCCCCGCCGGCGGACGAGCACGCCGGCCTGGCTCAGGTGCTTGTACAGGACGACGCGCAGCTCGGCTTGCAGCCGTCGTTGGTGTCGCAGGCTGTCGGCAGCAGCTCGGGACGGACGTCCGAGATCACACGCACTCCGAGAACAAAAGGGTCCTCAGGGTGACCGCTGGCGTCGACGGTGGGCACCGGGGCCTCGCTGGGACCATGCTCCAACAGGTGATCGGCTACGGGCGTTGCTGTTCTCATCTGACCTCCTGGTCATGGGGTTCACCCCTGCTCTCTTCGTCAGGGGAGCTGAGGAACGCGGTGGATGGGCGCCAACCGCGCTGATGTGAAGAGGAATTGCTGGGGCGCCGCAGCAGCGGCCGGCCCAGCCACACCGAAGATGAGCTTTGTTCTCTGGAGGTGAGGCCACAAGACCACTTCGTGTCGTCCAGATCGGGCCTCGAGACATGGGCTACGGCGAAAAGCCGCCTTTCACCGCGACAGAAGGATCAGCACGCTTGTAGTCCTGGATGGGCTCGCAGCCGCGCGCGACAGCCACGCCTGCGGGCTGCAGGCCGGTGAACTGGCCGCCGACCACACAGATTCCGAGGATGTTCGCCGCAACCAGCACGACGCCGGCGAAGGCACCGTCACAGTCCGGCCGGAGCCTTCGGTGCGGGGAGGGCATCAGCGGGACGCCTGCCTGGTCTCGTTCCGCCGTACCAGCTCGGTTTCGCAGATGAGGGACTGCCGCTCGGTGTGATCGGCGAGCCGGGACCAAACGAACGAGTTCTCCGCGTCCACACCGGCGTAGCCGCTACCAACCTGCACCACCACACCCTCGAACGGCTCGGGCTTCTCCCACCGTCGCCGGTCGGGGTGCACGTAGGACACGCCGCGCACGCGGTCACCTACGCGGAAGGGCGCATTCTCCCGCCTACCCACACGGCATCATCTCCTCGTCTCCTCGTTGTCCTTCGGTTGCACGAACACGTCGCGTTCTGGAACAGCTGTCGGCTGACCGAACGGGAAGGCGGACAAGCCATGCGGATTCGCCGAGGCAGTCAGCCGTTCCCAGCAGCCGAGTCCAGCCAACGGCACGCGGCCATCACTCGGGGACTCCAAGCAGTGACTCCAAGTCGGAGTCACAACCGCGACGTTGACTTACGATCGACCCCAACGACTACTCGGAGATGCTGGAAATGAACCGTCAGTCACCGGATGTGCGTGACGTCGTCGCCGGGCTGCTGGACGACCGGCGGCTCATCGCCGCGTGCTCCGAGCGCGACATGGGCTCCCTTTTCCGGCTTCTCAACGCCCGCGGAGTGAGCACGCGTCGAATCGCCGCAGCGGTCGACGTCTCCCAGGGGCGTGTCTACGACTACATGCGGGGCAAGACGCGCGTGGAGAAGCTGACCCTGTTCGAGCAGATCGCGGACGCCTTCCACATCCCCGGGCACATGTTGGGCCTTGCACGTCGCGGTTGGGAGCCCGCAGCCGCCGGACCACAGCCTCACTCACTCATGGGTCCCATCGAGGCGGATGCCGACGACCTCAGTGTTGTGGACCACTTCCGCAATGCTGACCGGCAGACCGGCGGCGGCCGTCTGTACGCAGCGGTCGTGCGTCACCTCTCAGACAAGGTCGCGGCCCGCCTGGTGGACGCTGGTAGTGGGCACCACGTGTTCGGCGCTGCGGCAGCCCTGACCGAGATGGCCGCCTGGATGGCACACGACTCAGGTCAGAACGACCGCGCCGCCAAGCACTTCGCTCGGGCCCTACCGCTGGCCCAGGCATCCGGAGACGTACTTCTCGCCGCGAACGTAGCTGCTGGAAGAAGTCACCTCGCCCTTCAGACGGGCGATGCGGCCAGCTCCGTCGGTTGGGCACAGGCAGGACTCGACCTGGCCACCCAGGGCGCGAGAGTTCCCGCACTGACAGCCAAGCTGCACACCATGAAAGCCCGCGCGCTTGCGGCGTCCGCTCAGCACCTCGCGGCCTCACGGGCACTCGACCAGGCACGTCATGCGTTCCACTGCTCAACGGAAGCACATCATCCGTGGCTGAGTCCCTTCGACGCTGCGGCCCTCGCGAGCGAGTCCGCTCTGATCCTGCGGGACCTGGGAAGGCTCTCTGAAGCTCTGGAACACGCCACTGAAGCCGTGACATTGCGAAGCACAGGACGCGCTCGCTCGCTGACGCTGAGCCGTATCAGCCAAGTCGACATCCTGATTCGACATGGCGAGCTTGATGCCGCAGTCCACGCCGGCCACGGGCTGCTGAACGCCAGCCCTCTCCTGGGCTCCGTCCGGGTCCTCCAACAGCTTGACGAACTCCGCCAACTGCTGGAACCGCACCAGGGCCATCGCCCGATCCGCGAGTACCTTCGACAGTTCGACGAATCGCGAAGAGCGAGAATGTTGTTGCTGGCCGACATCATCCCGCCGTCCTCGGGAGGTACCCGCCGATGAAGTCGACTCCTCCCAGTCCGGCTGATCCGGAGGCGTGGAACGCGTATCTCGCGGAGGGCAACGCGACGCAGGCCCGCAAGCGGGTGTCCGCCGACGCGATCGTCCGCGACCCGGCGGGCCGCGTGCTGCTGGTGAAGCCCACGTACAAGCCGGGTTGGGACCTGCCGGGTGGCATGGCCGAAGACAACGAGGCGCCGGAGGACACGGTGAGCCGTGAGCTCCGTGAGGAGCTGTCGCTGGCGGTGACGCCACTCGGCTTGCTGGTGGCGGACTGGGTCGCTCCTCACGGGCCGTGGGACGACCAGATCGCGTTCATCTTCGACGGCGGCACTCTGGCCAGGGACCAGGCCGAGCAGCTGCACCCCGGGGAGGACGACGGGGAGGTGGAGGAGGTCGCCTTTGTCGCCGTGGAGGAGGCGGCGGACTGGCTACCGGACCGCGTCGGTCGGCGGTTTGCTGCGGCGATGGAGGCGCTTGCGAGTGGGTGTCCGCGTTATCTGCGGGATGGGGGCGGCCGGTAGAGGGTGGCCGGAGCTCAGGGGACGTTGCGGATGCGGGTTACCAGGAGGGCGCCGGTGAGGGCGATGGCGGCGGAGGTGGTGTAGAGGGCCTGGTAGCCGCCCAATTGGGTGACGAGCGGGGCGGCGAGGGCGGGGGCGGCGACCTGCGGGAGGGCGTTGGCG
>NZ_WMLF01000223.1 GCF_014156695.1 Streptomyces durbertensis
GGGCCGGAGGTCTCGCTCTCGGCGGCGGGGTCACCGGGACGGTACCCCGCCGCCGAACGGCGGTCAGGCGGCGGGCGGTTGCTCGGGGTGCCCGAGGTTGGACGCCAGGGAGCGCAGCAGGTCGTGGGCCGCGTCCGGGATGACCGTGCCGGGCGGGAAGACGGCGGCGGCGCCCATGTCGAGCAGCGGCTGCACGTCCTGCGGCGGGATGACGCCGCCGACGACGATCATGATGTCCTCGCGGCCCTGCGCCGTCAGCTCCTCCCGCAGCGCGGGGACGAGCGTGAGGTGGCCGGCGGCCAGCGAGGAGACGCCGACGATGTGCACGTCGGCCTCCACCGCCTGCCGGGCGACCTCCGCCGGCGTCTGGAACAGCGGGCCGACGTCGACGTCGAAGCCGAGGTCGGCGAACGCGGTGGCGATCACCTTCTGGCCGCGGTCGTGGCCGTCCTGGCCCATCTTGGCGACGAGGATGCGGGGGCGGCGTCCCTCGGCCTCCTCGAACGCGTCGACGAGCGCGCGGGTGCGGGCCAGCGCGGAGGACGGTCCGGCTTCGTCTCGGTACACACCGGAGATCGTACGGATCTGGCCGGCGTGGCGGCCGTAGACCTTCTCCAGTGCGTCGGAGATCTCACCGACGGTGGCCTTGGCGCGGGCGGCGTTGACGGCGAGGTGCAGCAGGTTGCCGTCGAGGGAGCCGCCGCCCTGGTGGCCGGCTTCGGCGGCGTGGGTGAGGGCGCGCAGCGCGTCCTGGCAGACGGCCTCGTCGCGTTCCTCGCGGAGCCGCCGCAGCTTCTCGATCTGCTGGGCCCGCACGGACGAGTTGTCGACCTTGAGGACGTCGATCTGCTCGTCGCTGTCGACGCGGTACTTGTTGACGCCGATGACCGGCTGGCGGCCGGAGTCGATGCGCGCCTGGGTGCGGGCGGCGGCCTCCTCGACGCGCAGCTTGGGGATGCCCTCGTCGATGGCCTGGGCCATGCCTCCGGCGGCCTCGACCTCCTGGATGTGCTGCCAGGCGCGGCGGGCGAGGTCGTAGGTGAGGCGTTCGACGTAGTTGCTGCCGCCCCACGGGTCGATGACCCGGGTGGTGCCGGACTCCTGCTGGAGGAGGAGCTGGGTGTTGCGGGCGATGCGGGCGGAGAAGTCGGTGGGCAGGGCCAGCGCCTCGTCGAGGGCGTTGGTGTGCAGGGACTGGGTGTGGCCCTGGGTGGCGGCCATCGCCTCGACGCACGTGCGGGTGACGTTGTTGAAGACGTCCTGCGCGGTGAGCGACCAACCGGAGGTCTGCGAATGGGTGCGCAGCGACAGCGACTTGGCGTTCTTCGGGTCGAACTGCTTGACCAGCTTGGCCCACAGCAGGCGGGCGGCCCGCAGCTTGGCGACCTCCATGAAGAAGTTCATGCCGATCGCCCAGAAGAACGACAGCCGGGGCGCGAACGCGTCGACGTCCAGGCCGGCGCCGAGACCGGCGCGCAGGTACTCCACACCGTCGGCGAGGGTGTACGCCAGCTCCAGGTCGGCCGTGGCGCCGGCCTCCTGGATGTGGTAGCCGGAGATGGAGATGGAGTTGTAGCGCGGCATCCGCTGCGAGGTGAAGGCGAAGATGTCGGAGATGATCCGCATCGACGGCTTCGGCGGGTAGATGTAGGTGTTGCGGACCATGAACTCCTTGAGGATGTCGTTCTGGATGGTCCCGGCCAACTTCTCGGGCGGCACGCCCTGTTCCTCGGCGGCGACGATGTACAGCGCGAGCACCGGCAGCACGGCGCCGTTCATCGTCATCGACACGCTCATGCGGTCCAGCGGGATGCCGTCGAAGAGCTGCCGCATGTCGTAGATGGAGTCGATGGCGACGCCCGCCATGCCGACGTCGCCGGTCACGCGCGGGTGGTCGCTGTCGTAGCCGCGGTGGGTGGGCAGGTCGAACGCGACGGACAGGCCCTTCTGGCCGGCGGCGAGGTTGCGCCGGTAGAAGGCGTTGGACTCCTCGGCGGTGGAGAAGCCGGCGTACTGCCGGATCGTCCACGGCTGGTTGACGTACATCGTCGGGTAGGGGCCGCGCAGGTAGGGCGCGACGCCCGGGTAGGTGCCGAGGAAGTCCAGGTCGGCGGTGTCGGCGGCGGTGTACAGCGGCTTGACGCCGATGCCCTCGGGGGTCTCCCAGACGAGGTCCTCGGCGCTCTTGCCGGCGCCCTTCTCGACCTCGGCGCGCCAGCGCTCGGCGTCCGCGTCGGCGGTGGGCGCGCCGAGTGGGACGCCGGTGAAGTCCGGGATGGGATTGGAGGTGTGGTCGCTCATCACAGCGCTCCCGCCGGGTCCTGGCCGGACTGGCCGGACGTGTCCTGTGGGTGGTCGGGCAGCAGCCCGTCGAGCAGTTCGGTCAGCAGGGCGACGGCGTCGTCGCCGGCGGCCAGGTGGCCGTCGACGCCCGCCTCCCGCAGGGTGTCGCGGAGTTCGCCGCGCGGGCGGCCGGCGAGCAGGACGCGGCGGGCGCCGGCGGCGCGGAACGCCTCGGCGACGGGCGCGGCCTGCTCGGCGTACACCTTGTCGGCGGAGCAGAGGCAGACGGCCGCCGCGTGGTGCTCGCGCAGCAGCGCGGCGGCGGCAGCGGCGTCCGTGTCCGGTCCGACGGGCACGGTGACGGGTTCGATGCCGCCGGCCTGGAAGAGGTTGGCGGCGAAGGTGACCCGGCCGGTGTGCGCGGCGGGGCTGCCGAGCGCGGCGAGCACGATCTTCGGGCGGCTGCCGGTGTCGGCGAGCGCCTTGTCGGAGCGGGCGCGCAGCTCCTCGTACTGCTCGTCGCGGCGTACGCGCGGCAGTCCGCCGCTCTCCGGCTCGGGCGCCGGTTCGCGGACGACGGGTTCCTCGGTGAGGAGGGGGAACTCGCTGACGCCGGTGATCGGTTCGCGTCGGTGGGCCAGCGCCTCGCGGCGGCGGTTCCAGGTGGCGTCGAGCCGTTCGGCGAGGAAGCCGGAGGCGAGCGCGGCGCGTTGGCCGCCGGCGCGCTCGATCTCCTGGAAGAACTCCCAAGCGGCGGACGCGAGTTCGTCGGTCTGGCTCTCCACGTACCAGGAGCCGCCCGCCGGGTCGACGACCCGGGCGACGTGCGACTCCTCGATGACGATCGTGGAGGTGTTGCGGGCGATGCGGCGGGCGAAGCCGTCGGGCAGCCCGGCGGCGTGGTCGAACGGCAGCACGGTGACGGCGTCGGCGCCGCCGACACCGGCGGCGAGCGTGGCGACGGTGGTGCGCAGCATGTTCACCCACGGGTCGCGGCGGGTCATCATCACCGGCGACGTCACGACGTGCTGGCGCTGCGCGGCGGCCGACGGGTCGGTGACCCCGCAGACCTCCGCGACGCGCGCCCACAGCCGGCGGGCGGCCCGCAGCTTGGCGATCGTCACGAACTGGTCCGCGGTCGCCGCGTACCTGAACTCCAGCTGGCGGCAGGCCTGTTCGGCGGTGAGCCCGGCGGCGGTGAGGTGCCGCAGATAGGCGACGCCGGTGGCCAGCGAGCAGCCCAGCTCCTCGGCGGGTGAGGCGCCGGCCTCGTGGTAGGGCAGCGCGTCGACGGTCATCACACGCAGGCCCGGGTGGGTGTCGCCGAGGCGGCGCGCCCAGTCGGCGGCGGCGTCCAGCAGCCCGGCGGTGCGCGTGTCGTCGCCGCTGCGGGCCTGGAGGCCCAGCGGGTCGCCGCCGAGGTTCCCGGCGGCGGCCGACGGCGGCACCTCGGCGCGCTCGTACAGCGCGAGCAGGGCGCGGGCGGCGGCGTCGAACTCCGCGCCCGGCTCCAGCACGATCGGCGCCAGGTCGAGGTAGACGCCCTCCAGCACGGTCGGCAGGTCGGCGACGGCCAGGCCGCCCCGGCCGACGACCAGCCACAGGGAGCTGACGCCGTTCTCCAGGTCGGCCAGCGCCAGCTCGTTCGCGCGGCGCGCGTCGGGGTCGCGGTGCTGCTGCCGTACGTCCCACCCGGCGGGGCTGTGGCCCTGCGGCCGGCCGCCCCGCACAAAGGGCGCGAAGCCGGGGAAACCGGTGGCGTCGGCCGCACCGCCGCCCGGCACGTCGGCCGCGGTGTACAGCGGACGGGTGCGGAGCCCGTCCTCCAGCGTCGTGGACAGCGCGTCCTCGGCCGCGGTCCCGGTCGCCTCGCTGTCGGGGTTGCTCTTGCGGAGCACACCCTCCACGAGACGCTGCCACTGCTCACGGGTGGCATCAGGGAACTCGGCGGCCAGAGAGAGCCCGTCGTCAGGCAGGACCGTCATAGACGGCAGGCTAGGCGAGTGCACGTCTGAGCGCAGCGGGGCACGGCTGTGACCTTGAACTCTCCCGGACGCCGTTCGGGTGACCCCTCCGAGGCTGCTCCGCCGCCCTACCCAACGCCCCTCCCACGGCCCATCCGACGCCCCTCCCGTCTCCGACCCGGACCCGGTTTCCGCCCCGCCGGCGCGGCCGGGCAGACTCGGCTCCCGTGAGACGAATCCATGTCATCGGCATCGGCGCGGGCGACCCCGAGCACCTGACGCTCCAGGCGGTGAACGCCATGCGCGACACCGACGTGTTCTTCCTCCTCGGCAAGGGCGAGGAGAAGCAGGAGCTGATCGACCTCCGCCAGGAGATGCTGGCGACGCACGCCCGCGAGGGGCACCGGGTGGTCGAGGCCCGCGACCCCGACCGGGACCGCACCCCGGCCCGCTACGCCTCCGAGATCGACCAGTGGCGCCGGGCCCGCGCGGACATCTACGAGGCGCTGATCAGGGACGAGCTGTCCGAGGACGGTCACGGCGCGTTCCTGGTGTGGGGCGACCCCGCCCTCTACGACTCGACGCTGGCGATTCTGGAGGAGGTGCTGGCGCGCGGCACGGTCGCGTTCGAGTACACCGTCGTACCCGGCGTGAGCAGCGTCTCGACGCTCGCGGCCCGCCACCGCGTCGGCCTGAACCGCGTCGGCCGCCCCTTCCAGGTGACCACCGGCCGGCGCCTCGCCGAGGGCTGGCCGGCCGGCGTCGACGATGTCGTGGTGATGCTCGACGCCCGCCACGCGTTCTCCCTCCTGCCGCCCGAGGAGCGCGCCGAACTCGACATCTACTGGGGCGCCTATCTCGGCACCCCCGACGAACTCCTCGTCTCCGGCCCCCTCGACGAGGTCGCCGAGGAGATCGAGCGCGTCCGCTCGGCGGCCCGCGACCGCAAGGGCTGGATCATGGACACCTACCTCCTCCGCCGCCGCGACACCGCCGCGGAGCCCGCCGGCGACGACGCAGGTGGCGGCGAGTCCTGATCTCCCGACCCACTTCAACGCCGCCGTTCACCGGGGTGGCTTCGAAACCCGGTCCGGACCGGACACGAGGAAGTCGTACGCGACTGAGGACATTCAGTGGCAGGTCCCCCCTTCCTCGAGGAGGGGGGGACGGTCGTCAGGCTGCGGCTTCGAGCGAGTCCGGGCTACTGGCGAGGGCCCGGAGTCGGGCGGCGAGAGCGTCGGGGCCGAGGTGGGTCAGGGCCCACAGAGCGGTCACGCGCCGCGCAGTGGCCCAGATCCCGGTGGTCGGGGGCAGGAACGGGGCGACGGTGATGCCGCGGACGGTGAACGGGCCGGGTCGAGATACGTCATCCCACCGGTCCCGCACAGATACGTGCCGGCGTCAGCCGCGGCAGTGAGGTCGGCGAGCCGCTGGGACCGCTCCGGCCGGGCGGGCAGCCCGCTCGTAGCCAGGACGCGCCCGTTCCAGCCGAGGAGGTCCAGCAGGACGCGGGTGGAGGTCTCGGCAACAGCGGCGGTCCGGCCGGTGTCGAACACGGCCCAGACCGGCTCCAGAGCCGTCTGGAGAGCTGGCCAGTCAGGGCTGGCCCCGTATTCCTGCCGGATCATCGCCTTGGTGCGTCGCCGGGCCGAGGCGGGGTCGGCGATCAGAGCGTCCCGGATGGCGGTCTGGCGGCCCTGGGGCAGGTGGGTGGGGATGGACAGCCACCGGGTCCGGTCCGGGTCTTCCAGGGCGGCGAGGCGGGTGCGGTGCTGGTAGTCGCGACGGGTGAACTGGACGTCGTCGAGGACGATCCAGGTGTCCGCCGCGAACAGCTTGGCCAGGGTGGCCAGTCTCGGAAACACGTTGGGCTGGTGGATCGCACACAGCCCGCCCGTCGGCCGGTCAGGAGATGAGGCGGCTGGTGAAGCCGTCGCGGATGAGGGACTCGTATGCGGCATGCACGTCCTCCGGGACATCCTGGGCGATGGCGAAGCCCTGCTTCGGATACTCGATCACCCGCTGGAGATCGCCGACGAGCATGTCCACCACAAGCTTCTCGTCGCCGATGGACTTGAAGTAGTCGTCCAGCTCCAGGGGCTCCGACGCGCACACGATCTCGACGTCGGGCCACAGCTTGCGGGCAGTGGCGAACGATCGCCTCTCCATATAGGGCTTGGAGACCAGCATCACCGTCGCCGGGACGATGCCGGCCGAGGCCAGCAAGTCGCGGGTGAGGGTGATGTTCTGGCCAGTGTTCGCGGCGTTCGGCTCGACGAGGATCGCCTCGTCGGGGACGCCGAGATCGAGAGCGTGCTCGCGGAAGTGGACGGCCTCACCGCGCGGGAAGCGGGCCCTCGTGGTGGGGCTGTTGCCGCCGGTGAACACCAGAGTCGGGAACAGGCCGCGGTGATAGAGGTCGGCGGCGGCAGCGGCGACGCCGAGGTCGTGGCTGCCCAGGCCGATCGCCACGTCGGCGGGCCTCAGCTGGTGGCCCATGAGGTGGTAGTCCCAGATCAGCTCGGTCCGGCGCCACTGGTCCTCGGTGATGGTCTGCTGGTTGTCGCCCACGCGTGTTGTCTCCCTGGTCACCGGCTGGCGGGGCCGGACGGCCCCGTGCTCATGGCCTTGATGTTCTCGATGCTGGCCAGCTGGTGGGACAGCCCGAAACGGGCGGCCATGGTCGCGGCCTTGTCGAGGACGTGAAGGCCATCATCGCGGGTCGCGGGATCAGTCAGCAGGATGTGGCCGTGGGCGGTGTCCAGGCGGACCTTCTGCATGGGGGCGTCGGTGGTGGCGGTGCCGCGGGCGACGGTGATGAAGTGCAGCGCGGAGGAGAGGTCGCCAGCACCGCGGTGGGCCAGGGCGATCTTCTGGTGGGCCACCGACCAGTCCTCCGGCTCGGCGAGGTCCTCGAAGTCGCGGGTCGCGGCCAGCATCACACGGGTCGCATAGTCGTGCTGGCCGTCCTTGCTCAGCGCGGTCCCCACCCACAGCCGGGACCGGGCCCGGTCGCGGCGGGAGAGCCGGTCGTCGACCGCGAGGTGCTCGTACTGGCGGGCGGCCGTCTCCAATTTCCCGGACATCTCGGCGACCACGGCGAGGGACAGGTCGAGCTGGGCGATGCGGCGGGGGATGTCGAGCTGGGTGAACAGCGACTTGGCGGTGACATAGGAACGCTGGGCGGAAAGGGGTCCGACCACGCTGCCCTGGTCGCGCTGGAGGTCGCCGAGGAGGGCGGTCGAGCGGGCGAACAGACACAGGCCCCGGTCATCGAGTCTGAGCGGGGTGAAGCGGCTGGTCCACCGGCTGATCAGGCTCTCGGCGAAGGTGAAGTCCTGCCGGGACAGGGCGACCACGGCCCGGTCGAGGTCGTCGGTCCACGACTCGTACTCCCAGCCCAGCGGCCCGGCGGGCGTCACCCGCCGGCCTTCGGTCGCGGTCCCGGGGCGTCCGGCCTCGGACAGGAACGTCTCGAACCGCAGATGGGCGGCCGCGTCCGCGCGGGCCAGGGCCGTGTCGAGGATCGCCTGGGTGTCCGGGCGGGGCTCGGTCAACGCCTGGAGCTTCTCCCACTTGGAGACGGTCCGCACGCCGACACCGAGGTGTTCGGCGAACGCGCGGACGCTCAGCCGCAGCGCGAGCCGGAGTGCCTTGGCCTCCAGCCCGGTCCAGTGGTGCACGGTCGCCACACGTCGCTCCCTTCCCGCCGTCATCGAAGCACGTCGGGCCGGGGCGGGGGGACGCAAGTGCCACGGAAGTGCAACAGGCGCTCATTCCCTGGTGGTTGGGGCCGGGGCCAGGCTGACCCGTGACACCAGTTACCGGACCATTGGATGGTTGCGAACGATGGAGCCCCTCACCGAGCATCGCGGCGTCAGCGGCCCGGTCGTCTATGGCTTCCTGAGGCTGGTGCGGGGCTCCCGGGCCCGTCAGGACGCTCTGCACGACGCTCTGGCCGAGTACTGCCGCCGGCACGAGCTCGACCTGCACGGGGTCTTCATCGAACGGACGGCCGGCACCGAGCGGTCGGCCGCGTTCACCGGCCTGCTGGACGTCTTGGAACTGCACGGCACCTACGGCGTCATCCTGCCCGCCCTCTCGCACCTGGGGCCGAAGGCGATAGCCGGCCCCCGCCAAGCCCGGATCACCACCTCCGGCGCCCGGCTGCTGCCGGTCCGCGGCCCCCGCCCGCACACCTCCGGCCCCGCCGGGGCCAGGCCCGAACGCTGTCTCTTATACACAA
>NZ_WMLF01000224.1 GCF_014156695.1 Streptomyces durbertensis
GCTCCCGGGTGACCGCCGCCCCGCCCCGGCCCCCTCAGCCGTCGGCGAGCCGGGCCAGGGAGGGAAGCAGCGCGAGGGCGTGGGCGCACTCCTCCACGTCGTCGTGGTCGGCCGCCCACCAGGCGTACTCCACCGTGCGCGCCAACGCCCAGGCGGCGAGCCGGTCCACGGACTGCCCGCAGGACTCCGCGACGACCGCGAAGCGCTCACCGAGAGGCCGGTCCGGCGCGGTCTGCTCGACCAGCGGCCACGGGTCGTAGGCGGGGTCGCCCGCCATCGGCTTCGGGTCGATGGCCAGCCACGGCCGACGCGCGGCCGCGAGCACGTTCCCGGGGTTGAAGTCGCCGTGCAGCAGCACGCGCTGGCCGGCCGAGCGGGGCAGCTCACGCAGCAGCCGGATGCCCAGTGCGTCCAGCCCCGGATCGGCGCGAGGGGCGACCCGCGCGGCCAGCCGGTCACGTCGCTCCTCGGCGAGCGCCGCCCAGGAGGCGCAGACCGCCGTCAACTCTGGCATGCCCGCGGGTGGTTCGTCGGCGGCATGCCACAGTTCGGCGAGCAGCGCGGCGCCCGTCCGCAGCCGCCCGACCGCCGCGTGGGCTGCGTGTGGCGGCAAACCGGCGTGCAGCGCGGTACCGGGTTCGCACCGCTCGACGAGCAGCGCGTACCGGCTCTCGTCCGCTTCGAGGAGCCGCACCGCGCCTCGGCCGTCCCAGTGACGCAGGGCCGCCGCCTCGCCGCGTGCCTCCGGGTGCGGCCAGGTCACCTTGAGGACCGCCGCAAGGCCGTCCTCACGGTGTACCGGGGCGGCCCAGGAGCAGCTGCCGCCGGTGAAGGGTGCGCCGAGCCGCAGCCGCCAGCGCGCCTGGTACGCGGCGACCAGCCCCGGCAGGCGCTCCAGCCACTCGCGGCCCGCCTCGTGCCGCGAGAGGTTCGCGACCAGGGCGGGGGCCGCCGGAACCTCCGGCGCGCTGCTCACCCGGCGGTCCGTGTGGGCGCGGCGCCCGGCAGGCGGTAGCGGAGTTCGCCGTGGAGGACGGAGAACCAGGCGTCCGGGCGGGCGCGCCAGCGCCGCCACGCGTCGGCGATCCGCGACAGCTCCTCGGCGGTGCCGTGGCCGCCGTCCGTCACCCGGGTGGCGTAGTCGGGTTCGATCGTGCGGTCCGCCCACAGCCCGCCCCACCAGTCACGGTCGGACTCGTCGGCGAAGCACCACACGGACGCGGAGGGGAGCAGTTCGCCGCCCTCGTCGTAGCCGGCCGCCCGCGCCCAGGACAGCAGTCGCCGTCCGGCGTCCGGTTCGCCGCCGGCGGCGCGCGCCACCCGGCGGTACAGCCCCGACCAGTCGTCCAGTTCCGGCAGTTCCGGGTACCAGGCCATCGCCGCGTAGTCGGCGTCGCGGACGGCGACCAGGCCGCCGGGCCGGCACACCCGCCGCATCTCGCGCAGCGCCCGCACCGGGTCGCCGACGTGCTGCAGCACCTGGTGCGCGTGCACCACGTCGAACGAGTCGTCGGGGAACGGCAGCGACTCCACCCGCGCGGTGGTGAACTCCACCGCGTCCAGCCCGCGCCGCGCGGCGAGCGCCCGGGCGCCGGTCAGCACCTCCGTGCCGGCGTCGACCCCGACGACCCGCCCGGGGGCCACGAGCGCGGCCAGCTCGACGGTGATCGTCCCGGGCCCGCAGCCGACGTCCAGCAGGTCGAGCCCGGGACGGAGGTCGGGCAGCAGGTAGCCGGCGGAGTTGGCCGCCGTCCGCCAACGATGGCTGCGCAGAACGGACTCGGGGTGGCCGTGGACGTACTCGACGCTCTTCTGGCTCATGCCGGAACCCTAGCCGCGTCCCGGATTCTGGACGAATCTGTCTCGCATGGCGGTCAGTTGGTCGAGTGCGCCGAGCCGGCCGACCACCGAGCCGGGGTCGGCCGGACAGGCCCTAGCGCGGCGTGGCGGTCAGCCGGGTGGTCGCACGCGGGCAGTAGACGCGCAGCGCCTCCCGCCGCTTCTCCAGCACCAGCGAGGGCGGCGCCTCCGCCACCTCCCCGTCGTACGCCAGCCGGGTGCCGGGCGCGATCCCCTCGACGCGCAGCCGGCCCACCAGCGCCGCGCCGTGCACCGGGGAGCGGTGCAGGGTGCCGGCGAGGGCCCCGGCGAGCAGCCGCGTCCTCGCCCAGCGGCCCGCATGCGCCACCCGGACGTCGAGCAGCCCGTCCGCCAGGTCGGCGCGGCGCTGCGGGGCGAGTCCCAGCCCCTCGTAGCGGCAGTTCCCGGCGAACAGCAGCCACACCTGGTGGCGGCGGCCGTTCACCGTCAGCTCCACCGGGCGGTACTCGCGCAGCACCCGCCAGGCGGCGATCACCCCGGCCGGCCAGGAGCCGACCCGAGGAGACCACCGCTCCCGCAGCCGGACCAGCTCCGGGTAGACGCCGAGCGCGAACGTGTTGACGAACTGGCCGTCCTCGCCGAACCGCGCCACGTCCACCGCCACCGCCTCACCCGCCTCGACGGCCTGCGAGACGTCCGCGAGTGTTGCTATCCCCAGGTCGCCGGCGAAGTGGTTCAGCGTGCCGCCCGGCAGCACCGCGAGCGGCACGTCGTGCGCCAGGGCCGCCCGTGCCGCCACGCTGACCGTTCCGTCACCGCCGAAGACCCCCAGCGCGCCGCCCTCCTCCTTCACCCTGCGGGCCGCCTCGGCGAGGGCCTCCGGCACCGCCGGACCGTCCTGCCCGCCGCACTCCAGTACCTCCGCGGCCGGCAGCGCCGCCCGCACCAGCGCGCTCGGATCCACGTCCTCCCCGGCGCCCGAGGCGCCCGCGCCGCGGTTCGCCACCACCACCAGCCCGCGCCCGCCCGGCAGCCGCGGCACGGGCACCACCCGCCGCACCTCCGGCGGGGTGAGCCGGGTCGGCAGCAGCCGGCGCAGCACCAACGCCGCCGTCACCCCGAGGGCCGCGCCCGCGAGCACGTCCGCCGGATAGTGCACGCCGGTGTAGACCCGGGAGAAGGCCACCGAGGCCGCCAGCGGGGCCACCGCCGCGCCCCATCCGGCGGACTCCAACGCCACCCCGGTCGCGAACGCGGCCGCGGAGGCCGAGTGGCCCGACGGGAAGGACGTCGTCAGCGGCTGCCGGCTGAGCCGCCGCACCAGCGGCACCGCGTCGACCACCGGCCGGGCCCGCCGCACCGTCCACTTGCCGACCGTGTTGGTGGCGGCCGAGGCGAGCGCCAGCGAGGCCACCCCGCGCAGCGCCGCCCGCCGCGCGCCGGGTGCGGCGGCCGCCATGCCCGCCGCCGCGCCCAGCCACAGCACCCCGTGGTTCGCCGCGCGGCTGAGCCGGGGCAGCACCCGGTCGGCGCCCGGCCAGTGATGCCGGGCCACCAG
The DNA here is from genome assembly GCF_014156695.1 of Streptomyces durbertensis. Classification (GTDB taxonomy): domain Bacteria; phylum Actinomycetota; class Actinomycetes; order Streptomycetales; family Streptomycetaceae; genus Streptomyces; species Streptomyces durbertensis. Next base: position 3,380 of record NZ_WMLF01000224.1, read on the forward strand.
CGCGAACGCCGCCCGGTCCAGTCTGCTCAGTGCGTTGCCCATTGCGGTCGGTTACCCATCCCGGCCGGGGTCATCCCGAGCGGGGACGGCGAGTACGCCGAAGCGGTGTCCGCCAACCGGGCCCGCCGGGCGGCAGAGGCGGCCCGTCCGCGGCCGCGCGGGGCGCCGGTCACCCGGCTGCGCGGCACGGCCGGGTCTGCGAAGGTGGAGAACACCAGGCGGGGCCCGGTCCCGACGCGGTGCGCGGGGTGCGACGGCCGCGTGCCGCCCCGGCCGCCCGGCGGGCCCGGCGGACGCAAGGAGGCTGGATGCCGACAAACGGGCGGGAAGAGGCCGAGTGCCTGGCCGCGGCCTGCGGTTACTGGCGGCGCCGGGGTCTGGAGACGGCCGGCGCGCAGGTGGCGCTCGCGCCCGGCGCTCCGGTCCTGCTGCTGGCCGTGCTCGCCGCCGCCGGGCCGCACGGCGTGCTGGTCACCCGCCCGTGCGCCCAGTGGTACGTGCCGCAGGCCCGGCTGCTGGACCGGCCGGTGCATCCCGTACCGGTCACCGCGGAGAGCGGCGGCGTACCCGACCCCATCGCGCTGCTGGAGACGCTGCGCAGGGCCCGGGCCGCCGGCGGCGACCCCCGGGTGCTGCTGCTGTCGGTGGCCGACGACCCGACCGGCACGGCGGCGCCGCCCGAGCTGCTGCACGAGGTGTGCGAGGTGGCGGCCGACCAGGGCCTGCTGGTCGTCAGCGACGAGAGCTGGCGCGACACCCGGCTGGCCGCCCACGAGACCGTGCTGGTCAGCCCGGCCGAGATCCTGCACCCCGCCGGTGGCGGCCGGCCCGAGGCCGCCGGCGACCTGCGCGGCGACGCGGTGGTCCTGCTCGATCTGCGGGCCGCGCTGCTGGCGTCCGGACCGGGGCTGGCGTGCGCCCGCTTCCCGGCCGGGGAGCGCGGCCGCGAGCTGCGGGAGCGCGCGGTCGCGGCACTGGCGGCGCTCGCGGTGTCGCCGTCCGAGCGCGCCCTCCGGGAGGGTGCCCGGGCGCTGGCGGAACCGCCCTCGTTGCGCAGGGAGTTGACCGCCGACAACGACGACCACGCCGTGCGCGCCGGCACCCTGCACGGCCTGCTCACCGAGCTCGGCGCGCTGTGCCGGCCGGCGACCGTGGGCCGCTTCCTCTACGCCGACCTCGAACCGCTGCGCGTCCGGCTCGCGATGTCCGGCGTGACCGACGCCCAGACCCTCGAGACCGCGCTGCGCGCGGCCGGCGGCGGCCTGGCGCACGGCGGCCACCGGTTCGGCGACGACCCCGCGCTGCTGCGGGTGCGGCTGCCCACCGCGCCGCCGCCCGCCCACGGACCCGACCTCGAGTCGACCCTGCGAGAACTGGCCGGTGCGAGCAGCGGCGGGACCCCGGGCGAGGCGCCGGGCGCGCGGGTCGGCGCCGCCCCGGGGCAGACTGGGGAGGACAACAGAGCCGAGGGGAACCGATGACCGAACAGACCGATCAGGCGGACACCACTGGCCCGAAGAACGTCCCGTCGAAGGCGGCGGCCCGACGCACGGCCGGCTCGCCCCGCCCGGCCGCGCCCCGCCCGCCCGGCGAGCGGAGGACCTGGCCCCGCAGCTTCGCCGACCGGCTCACCAGCCCGCTGCCCGGCGCCGCCACGCTGCTCCGCGCCATGCGGACCCGCGCGCTGCGCCCGCCCGCGGCCGCTCTCTCCACGGCTCGGGAGCTCCCCTACGAGCCGGCACCGCTGCCCGTGCCGGACGTCGGTCAGACCTCGCTGACCTGGGCCGGCCACGCCAGTTGGGTGCTGCGCACGGGAGGGCTCACCGTGCTCGCCGACCCGGTGTGGTCCCGCCGGATCCTGGGCACGCCCGCCCGGCTCACCCCGCCGGGCGTGCCGTGGGAGGACCTGCCGCCGATCGACGCCGTGGTCATCTCCCACAACCACTACGACCACCTCGACGCCCCCACGTTGAGCCGGCTGCCACGGGACACCCCGATGCTGGTCCCGGCCGGGCTGGGCACCTGGTGCCGCCGGCGACGCTTCACCCGGGTCGTGGAACTCGACTGGTGGGAGGCGGCGGAGCTGCCCGCCCCCGACGGGGGCCGGGTGCGGTTCGACTTCGTGCCCGCGCACCACTGGTCCAAGCGCGGACTGTGGGACACCTGCCGGTCGCTGTGGGGCGGCTGGATCGTCAGCTCGGACCGGCACCGGGTGTACTTCGCCGGCGACACCGGCTACGGGCACTGGTTCTCCGAGATCGGGGAGCGCCACCCGGACCTCGACGTGGCGCTGATGCCGATCGGGGCGTACGCGCCGCGCTGGATGCTGAGACCGGTGCACACCGACCCGGAGGAGGCGGTCCGGGCCACCCTCGACGTCGGGGCCCGGCGGATGGCGCCGATGCACTGGGCGACGTTTGTCCTGTCGTCGGAGCCCCCGCTGGAACCGCTCAGCAGGGTCCGGGCCGCGTGGGCGGAGGCCGGACGGCCCGCCGACGACCTGTGGGACCTGGCCGTGGGCGCCTCGGCGGTGCTCGACTGACGGGCGCCCGGGGGGAGGAACGCTCGGTGAGGAACGGCCGGTGAGGAACGGCCGCCGCCCGCCCGACCTGGTCCGGTCGGGCGGGCGGGGTGCCGGGGCCCGGCCTGCGGGCCCCGGCGGTGCCTGAGGAGACTTGCGCGGGTCAGCTGGTGACCAGTGTCAGGCCCCACGAGTTGAGGATCGGGTTGATCGGCTGGTAGTAGGTGGTGCCGCCGGTCCGGCAGTTGCCCGAGCCGCCGGAGGTCACACCCTGTGCCTGGGTGCCGGAGATGTAGGAACCGCCGGAGTCACCGGGCTCGGCGCAGACCGAGGTGCGGGTGACGTTGTTGACGCGGCCCTGCGGGTAGGTCACGAAGGTGCCGTGCTGCTGGATGGTGCCGCAGTGCCAGCCGGTGGTCGAGCCGGAGCGGCAGACGGTGGAGCCCACCGGGGCCTGCTGCGAGCCGGAGACCCGGGAGCTGGTGCCCCGGACGAACGGGCGCGGCGTCCAGTTGCTGTTGACCGCGACCCAGGCGGCGTCCGCGTTCGGGAACACCGAGTTGCGGAACGTGCCCTGGGCGACCTGGTTGTAGCCGCGGGTGCTGGTGCCGGTGGTGCCGCAGTGGCCGGCGGTCGCGAAGCCGGGCGTGCTGCCCTGGCGGACGGAGAAGCCGACCGAGCAACGGCCGCCGCTGCCCATGTAGTAGGCGTCGCCGCCGACCACGTCGTAGTAGGTCTGCGGCTGCTCGTCGGACTTCACCACGCGCACGGCGGAGCTGTCCACGCCTGCGGCGTCGACGAGCTTGCGGGCCTCGGCCGGCTTGCCCGACAGGACGACGACGCTGTTGCTCCTGACGTCCACGTACCAGACGGGCGCGGCCTTGCCGTCCTTGGCGTTGATAGCCTTGTCAAGCTGCTTGGCCGTCTTCTCCAGCGACTTCACACTGTGCTGGACGACCTTGGCCGTGGCGCCGGCCCGCTCGATGGCGGCGACCTCTGAGCGGTCGGTGGTCGCGACGGTCAGCGTGGAGGTCTTGCCGCTGACCCAGGAGCCGGCGAAGTCGGCGCCCAGTTCCTTGCGGAGGGTGCGTTCGGCCTTGAACGCGACGGCCTCGTTGGCGATACGGGTCTTGGCCTGGTCGGCGGTGAGGCCGAGGTCGCGCTCAAGGGCCTTGAGCATGCCCGGGGCGATGCCCTCGACGGCGCTTTCGACGGCTCGGTCCGTGGGGGAGGACTCGGCCGCTCCCGCGATGCTCGGGAGGGTGGTGACACCGAGGGCGGTCACCGCCGCGGCGGCGACGGCGATGCCTGTGCGTCTGCGGAGCATGTGGGGTTCTCCTTTTGGTTGGGGGGTCAGCCACAACCTAGCCAGCGGGTGACAAGGCGTGTACCTGCCAAGCCTTCCCTCCCGCGATGTGATGTATCCGGATACCGGACGTTCAACCCGCGGTACCGAAGAGTTTGTTGTCGTGCAGCCAGCGCGCGTAACGCGGATTGCGCCGGGCGGCCTCGGCGTGCACGTGCCGCGCGTGCGCCAGCACGGCGGGCGCGGTGTGCGCCGCGGCCGACTCCGGGTGGTGGGCCAGCAGGTGACGCCAACTCACCGGCGTGCCGGCCAGCGGAACCGTCACCACCCCCGGCACCGGGGGGAACGTCGCCCGGCACAACCCGACCGCCCGGCCGAGCTGCACCAACTGCACACACGCCGACGCGTCCGCCTCGAAGAAGGAGACGGGAGTGAAGCCGGCCCTCGCGCAGGCGGCGGAGAAGCAGTCCCGGAAGCAGCCGTCCCCCGGGGCCTTCGCCCAGCGTTCGTTCGCCAGCTTCCCCAACTCCAACCGCTCCTCGTCGGCGTAGGGATGGTCCTCCGCCAACATGACGAAGATCGGGTCCCGGCCGACAGTCCGCCACACCAACTGGTCTCCGCGCGGCGGGGTCGCCTGTCCGCACACGCCGGTGAGGACGAAGTCCAGCCGGCCCTCGGCCAGCCACTCCGCCAGTTCCACCGTCGACCAACTGGTGGTCGTACTGATCATCGCCTCCGGATGCGCGCTGGCGAGACGATCCACCAGCGCGCCCAGCAGCGGACCGTGGGAGCTGCCGATGCGGAAACGGGAGGTGTCCTGCCACCCCTGGGCGAACCGGGTGGCGTCCTCCTGGAGTTGCCGCATCGCCGGCACCAGCACCCGTGCCCGGCTGAGCACCAGCTCGCCCAGCGGGGTGGGCCGGGCCCCGGCACGATCACGCTCGAAGAGGGGTCCCCCCAACGCGCGCTCGATGCGCTTCAACTGCCCGCTCAGCGCTGACTGGGCGAGCCCGAGTGAGGTGGCAGCCCTGGTGAGGCTGCCTTCCTGGTCTATCGCGCGGATTACTTTCAGATGCCGCACCTCTAGTTCCATGGCGTGACGTTACGGGTCAGGTGAGGGGGCGGCAAGGTCCGTCTCCCGACCCCGCCTCCACCACAACGGCACAAACGGAACGATCAGCACCGTCCGGCGCGCCCGGCCCGCCGGCCCCGGAGAGCCGCCCCAAAGAACAGCCCGGACA
>NZ_WMLF01000225.1 GCF_014156695.1 Streptomyces durbertensis
GCCCCGCACCGTCCCCGCCTCACGTGCGTGGGCAGCACCGGGGGCACTCGCAGAGCGGCCAGTTCGGGGACGGCAGTGGCGCCAGCTTCTCCGAACTGCGGATGACCCGCGTGGCGCTCCACGTGCGCCCGCTGTCCCGTGAGACCCGGAGGGTCAGCAGCGGCTCCCCCGGACTTGTGGTCTTCTCGTCGCTCACCGGTGCCCCTCCGGATGCCGACGGATGAGGACGTTGCAGTCGGTGACGGTGGTCAGGTCTCCGACGGCGCGGGCCCGCCCCCGCAGGGCGGCGAGTTCGCCGCATCCCGCGCACCCTGGGACGGGCGTCGGTTCCAGTGCCAGGTCCAGCCGCAACGGCAGTTCAACCGGGGGCGTGCCGTATCGCGTCACTTCAGTCATGTTCTTCAGCGTGCGGCGGGAGTGGATCTAGAGCGAGCGGCCACGTGTCGGCCATCTGTCGGCCAGACTTGAGCTATGGGGAGCAGCATCGGGGCCAACATCCGGCGGGAGCGTGAGCGGCACGGGTGGAGTCAGTCCCGCTTGGCGCGGGAGGTCTGCCGGCTGGCTGGAGTCATCGGAGAACCGGTGGGTCGGCAGGAGATCAGCCGTTGGGAGACCGGAAAGCGCAAGCCCCGCGAATGGCTGCCGCTTCTCGCCGCCGCGCTCGGGGTCCCTGTCGACGCGCTCACGGGGGCAGGCACGCCGCCGGAGCCGCCCTTGCCGTCGCTGGACGACTACCTGCCTGAGGGCGATCCGCTCGCCCCTCTCACAGCCCGCCGGGGGCGGCGGGTCGGGGTGGACGCCGTCCGGGATTTGCAGCAGCGCGTGCATGGGCTCAGGCTTGCCGACGACGTGATTGGGGGGCGTGACCTGCTGCGTCCGGCTCTTCGTGAACTCCGTTCCGCTGTAAGGGTTTACCGGGAAGGCACCTTCACTGAGGTGGTCGGCCGGTCTCTCTTGCAGGCAATCGGGGAACTCGCCCAGATCGCCGGGTGGATCGCCAGCGACGCCGGTCAGCACGACCAGGCCGAACGGATCTATCGGCTCGGTTTGTCGGCAGCGCGTACGGCAGGGGACACGACGCTGGCGGGCAATCTCCTGGGTTCGCTGGCATACCAGCGGATGAACACCGGGGACGTCCGGGAAGGTCTCACCATGGCCCGTGCGGCGTTGGAGAACGCTCACGACGCGCCTCCACGCGCGCGTGCCCTTTACCTCGATCGGGTGGCGTGGGCTCACGCCAAACGCGGGGAAGCGCAGGAAGCGATGCGGGCGGTCAACGCCGCCAGTGACGCACTTGCCGGCCACGGCGGGGAGGACGAACCCGGCTACCTCTATTGGGTGGATGCCGGAGAACTCCAGGTCATGGAGTCCCGCGTCTACACCGAGCTGCGCCGCCCTCTCCGCGCCGTGCCGATACTGCGAGAGGTTCTGTCCCGGTACGACGCAACGCATACGCGGGAACTCGCCTTGTACCTCTCGTGGCTTGTCGTCGCACTCGCGGATGCCAACGAGCCGGAGGAAGCGGCGGCGACGGCGGAACGCGTCGTCGCTCTGTCCGCAGACGTGTCCAGCGAACGCACGGCGGAGCGTGTGCGGGTCGTACTCACTCGGCTCGAAGAGTTCCGAGACGTGCCTGAGGTGCGCGCCGTACTCGACAGCGCCGCGTAACCCCCCGTGGAGGAGTGACCGTATGGCGCGTGTTGAGTTCTACGACGATCCGAGGGCGCCCAGGCCTGACAGCCTGGTTGTGGCGGCTTCTGCCGTTGTCGTCGACGAGGCGGGGCGCGTTCTGATGCAGCGGAGGCGGGACAGCGGGCTGTGGGCGCTGCCGGGCGGCGCCATGGAGGTGGACGAGTCCTTGCCCGGGGCGGCCGTGCGGGAGGTCAAGGAGGAGACGGGCCTGGACGTGGAGATCACGGGGTTTGTCGGGACGTACACCGATCCCCGGCACATCATCGCGTACAGCGACGGTGAGGTGCGTCGGCAGTTCAACGTGTGCTTCGTAGCCCGGCTCCTCGGCGGCACGCTGGCCGTCTCGGAGGAGAGTACGGAAGTGCGTTTCGTGGCGGTGGAGGAGCTTGGCGCGCTGCCGATGCATCACACGCAGCGGTTGCGGATTCGGCACTTTCTGGAGGGGCAGGCCGCGCCCTACCTCGGGTAGCGGCACCGGAAACGCGTCAGGTGTCGAAGCGGTGGCGGGAGGCTTCGATCTCGTGGAGGTGGCGTTGGGTCCATTCGCAGAGGCCGTCGATCGTGGCGCGTAGGGCGCGGCCGGGTTCGGTGAGGGTGTACTCGACCTTCGGTGGCACGACCGGGTGGACGGTTCGTTCGAGCAGGCCGTTGCGTTCGAGCATGCGGAGGTTCTGGGTGAGCATCTTGTGGCTGATGCCCTCGACCCCGTCCCGCAGTTCGCTGAAGCGCAGGGTGTGGTCGCCGAGTGCCTCGATGATCAGCAGCGCCCACTTGTTGGCGATGTCCGAGAAGATCTCCCGGGCCAGGGAGTCCGCGCGGCGCAGGTCCGCGTTCTCGGGCAGGTCGGCGGCCTCGGCCTTGGTAACCATCGGGTGCCCCAGTCACTAAAAAGTGCGTTCTTCCAGGTCAGGAGAAAGTTTCTTACGGTTTCCCAGTAACCGCAAGAAACCAGGAGGGCGGAAGCATGACCGTGACGCTGATGGATTCCGACGGACTTCCGAAGGTGGGGGCCTACCGGCAGGTGGCGGTCGCGACGGGGACGCGGCTGGTGTTCATCGCGGGGCAGGTGGCCTGGGACGCCGAGGGCACCACCGTGGGGGTCGGCGACCTCGCCGCGCAGGTCGAACGCTGCTACCTCAACGTCGCCACCGCGCTGGCCGAGGCCGGCGGCACCTTCGACGACGTGGCGAAGGTGAACGTCCACGTCGTCGACTGGACGCCGGACAAGATGCCGCAGCTGATGGAGGGAATCGGGCGGGCGGCCGAGAGGCTGGGGACCACCGCCGCCCCGCCGGCGACCCTCTTGGGAGTGGCCGCGCTCGACGTGCCGGAGCACCTCGTGGAGATCGAGGCGGTCGCGGTTCTCGCGTGAGCGGCGGTCGCTTTCCGGTGGCGCCCGCGGCGCCTGGCGGGCCCCGGTCCGGGGCCCGCCAGGCGCGGTGGGTCAGAGGCCGGCGGCCTTGCGGAGGGCGTCGGCGCGGTCGGTGCGCTCCCAGGTGAAGTCCGGCAGCTCACGGCCGAAGTGGCCGTAGGCGGCGGTCTGGGCGTAGATCGGGCGCAGCAGGTCCAGGTCGCGGATGATCGCGGCCGGGCGCAGGTCGAACGTGTCGGTGATGGCCTGCTCGATCTTCGCGACGTCCGTCTTGGCGGTGCCGAAGGTCTCCACGAACAGGCCGACCGGCTCGGCCTTGCCGATCGCGTACGCGACCTGCACCTCGCAGCGCGAGGCGAGACCGGCGGCGACGACGTTCTTGGCGACCCAGCGCATCGCGTACGCGGCGGACCGGTCCACCTTGGAGGGGTCCTTGCCGGAGAAGGCACCGCCGCCGTGACGGGCCATCCCCCCGTAGGTGTCGATGATGATCTTCCGGCCGGTCAGACCGGCGTCGCCCATCGGGCCACCGATCTCGAAGCGACCGGTCGGGTTCACCAGCAACCGGTAGCCGTCGGTGTCCAGCTTGATGCCGTCCTCCACGAGCTGCTTCAGCACGTGCTCCACGACGAACTCGCGGATGTCCGGGGCCAGCAGCGAGTCCAGGTCGATGTCGGAGGCGTGCTGCGAGGACACCACCACCGTGTCGAGACGGACGGCCTTGTCACCGTCGTACTCGATGGTGACCTGCGTCTTGCCGTCCGGCCGCAGGTAGGGGATCGTGCCGTTCTTGCGGACCTCGGTGAGCCGGCTGGAGAGCCGGTGCGCCAACGTGATCGGCAGCGGCATCAGCTCGGGCGTCTCGTCGCACGCGTAGCCGAACATCAGGCCCTGGTCACCGGCACCCTGCCGGTCCAGCTCGTCAGCCTCTCGCTCTGCGACGGCACCCTCGACCCGGGACTCGTAAGCCGTGTCGACACCCTGGGCGATGTCCGGGGACTGCGCGCCGATCGAGACCGACACGCCGCAGGACGCGCCGTCGAAGCCCTTCTTCGAGGAGTCGTAGCCGATCTCCAGGATCTTGTCCCTCACCAGCGAGGGGATCGGCGCGTACGCCTTGGTGGTCACCTCGCCGGCCACGTGCACCAGGCCGGTCGTGATGAGCGTCTCCACGGCGACCCGCGAGGCGGGGTCCTCCCGGAGCAGCGCGTCGAGAATGGTGTCGCTGATCTGGTCAGCGATCTTGTCAGGATGGCCCTCGGTCACGGACTCCGAGGTGAACAGGCGGCGGGACACATCGCTCCCTGGGGTTGCAGCGGCTGCTGGCTGATCATGGGTGGACCGTTCAGGGGCTGCGCCCTGGAGCAAACGATCCTCGGACAGTTTATCCGTACGCACTACAGCGACGGTCAAGGGTTTCTCGCGGAACGGACACACGGCAACAACCTGCAAAGGCGCGCCAAGGTGGACAAAAGGCCTCCGCGAGGCCTCCGCGCCGGGCCGAGGGCGGGTCGCGGGCGCCGGGTGACGGGTTGGTCACACCGCGCGCCGACCGCCGGTCAGGAGCCGGGCGGCGGCGACCAGCGCTGGACGACGAGGTCCCACACGGTGTCGGCCAGTTTCTCCTTCGGGCCGTGGGAGACCGGCACCTCGGTGCCGTCGGCGGCCAGCACGATGGCCTCGTTGTCGGTGGAGCCGAACGTCTTGTCGGCGCCGACCTCGTTCACCACCAGCAGGTCGCAGCCCTTGCGGGCGAGCTTGGCGCGGCCGTTGGCGAGTACCTGGTCGGTCTCGGCGGCGAAGCCGACCACCAGTTGGCCGGCGCGCGGCCGGTCGGCGGAGATCTCGGCGAGCACGTCCGGGTTGCGCACGAGGGCGATCGGCGCCGGTTCCTCGCCGTCCCGCTTCTTGATCTTGCCCTCGGCGTAGCGGACGGGCCGGAAGTCGGCGACGGCGGCGGCCATCACCACGGCGTCGGCGTCGGCCGCGGCCTTCAGCACGGCTTCGCGCAGCTGGAGCGCGGTGCCGACGGGCACCACGGTGACGCCGGCGGGGTCGGGCAGGCTGGTGTTGGCGGCGACCAGGGTGACCCTGGCGCCGCGGGCGGCGGCGGTGGTGGCGAGCGCGTAGCCCTGTCGGCCGGAGGAGCGGTTGCCGAGGAACCGCACGGGGTCGATCGGCTCCCGGGTGCCGCCGGCGCTGACCACGACGTGCCGGCCGGTCATGTCGCCGGCGCGGGCGGGGCCGCCGGGCGCGCCGCCCGCCGGGCGTCCGGCCAGGGTGCGCAGGCAGACGTCGAAGATGTCGCCGGGGTCGGGCAGCCGGCCCTTGCCGGTGTCGGCGCCGGTCAGCCGGCCCACGGCCGGTTCGATCACCACGGCGCCGCGGCGGCGCAGGGTCTCGACGTTCGCCCGTGTGGCCGGGTGCTCCCACATCTCGGTGTGCATCGCCGGTGCGAAGACCACCGGGCAGCGGGCGGTGAGCAGGGTGTTGGTGAGCAGGTCGTCGGCGAGGCCGTGGGCCGCCTTGGCGAGCAGGTCGGCGGTGGCGGGGGCGACGACCACCAGGTCTGCGCGCTGCCCGATGCGGACGTGCGGCACCTCGTGCACGGACTCCCACACCTCGGTGCCGGCGGGGTGGCCGGAGAGGGCGGACCAGGTGGCCTCACCGACGAAGTGCAGCGCGGAGGAGGTGGGCACGACGCGGACGTCGTGGCCGCTCTCGGTCAGACGCCGCAGCAGCTCGCACGCCTTGTAGGCGGCGATGCCGCCGCCGACGCCGAGGACGACCCTGGGCTTGTCCATCGCTCCCTCTCCCGCGGCCGCTCGGCTCGCGGCCGCCGCTGTGACGTCTGTGACACACCACGGGCCCGGCAGTCGCGCTGCCGGGCCCGTGGTGATCGTTTTGTGTGCGGACCCGCGGCCGGGCGGGCCGTGGACCCTGGCGCCTACTGGGCCGGGGCGTCGATGGCCTCGGAGGTCAGCAGGCCCGCGTTGATCTCGCGCAGCGCGATCGACAGCGGCTTCTCGTGGACGTGCGTGTCCACCAGGGGGCCGACGTACTCGAGGAGGCCCTCACCGAGCTGCGAGTAGTAGGCGTTGATCTGACGGGCGCGCTTGGCGGCGTAGATCACCAGGCTGTACTTCGAGTCGGTGGCCTCGAGCAGTTCATCAATCGGCGGGTTGATGATGCCCTCGGGCGCGGTGATGGAAGAGGACACGCTCTGCCTTCCGATGGGGTTGAAGATCAATTGATACGCATCAAGGCTAGCAGCTCGGCGGCCACGTCCTCGACGGAGGTGTTGACGAGGGTGGTGTCGAACTCGGGCTCGGCGGCCAGCTCGGTACGGGCGGCCGCCAGGCGGCGCTCGATGACCTCGGGCGACTCGGTGCCGCGGCCGGTGAGCCGGCGGACCAGCTCGTCCCAGCTGGGCGGCGCGAGGAAGACCAGCTGCGCCTCGGGCATCGACTCGCGGACGAGCCGGGCGCCCTGGAGATCGATCTCCAGCAGGACGGGCTCGCCGGCCTCCAGCCGGTCGAGCACCGCCCGTCTGGGCGTCCCGTAGCGGTTGCCGGCGAACTCGGCCCACTCCAGCAGCTCCCCGTTGGCGACGAGCTTGTCGAACTCCTCGTCGTCCACGAAGAAGTACTGCACGCCGTGCCGCTCCCCCGGGCGCGGCTTGCGGGTGGTGGCCGAGACCGAGAGCCATACCTCGGGGTGGACCGTGCGTAGATGGGCGACGACCGTGCTCTTGCCGACCCCGGAGGGTCCGGAGAGCACGGTCAGCCGCGGACGTTCACTCATGCAGCGATTATCCCGGTTTCTTTCGGGTCCTGGGACCACGGGGCACCGCGAGGGGTGCCCCGGCGGTCCGCGACGGCCCGGAGGTCACGCGCCGGTGCTGCCGAACTCCCGCTCCAGGGCGGCGATCTGGTTGGAACCCAGGCCCCGGACGCGGCGGCTCTCGGAGATGCCGAGGCGCTCCATGATCTGCTTGGCGCGGACCTTGCCGACGCCGGGCAGGCTCTCCAGGAGAGCGCTGACCTTCATCTTGCCGATGACGTCATTCTCCTGACCCTGCTTGATCACGTCGTGGAGCGAGGCACCGGAGTGCTTCAGCCGGTTCTTGACCTCGGCGCGCTCCCGGCGAGCCGCGGCGGCCTTCTCAAGCGCGGCTTTGCGCTGTTCAGGGGTAAGGGGCGGAAGAGCCACGCCTTCGTCACCTCAGATTTGAACGGTCGGATACATGGATCGTGTGGAGCCCAGGTGTGGAACCTAGTGGCCCCGCACCTGCGGAGCAACGAGCCACGCGTTGGTCGCGTCGCTCACGTCGGAGACTAGCGCCACACCAGGCCTCCAGTCAGCGAGAACAGCGGAAAAGTCCTGGTCAGCCTTGACTCGACCAGGACTTTTCCGGACAAAGCACAGCACTGTCAAGCCCTCGGAACGGATCGCTGTATCGACCATCCACTCGGAAGGGGCCTCGGGCGGCGTCCTTCCGGGCGCCGAGCGGGCCCCCGAGCACTAGCCGAGCGCCCCCGTCAGCTCCTCGACGGCCGCGTCCGCGGCCTCCCTCAGGGCCGCCGCCGAGGGGCCGGCGCGCAGCACCCCGCGGCTGATGGACGGCACGACGTTGCGTACCGACTCGCCGAACACCTTCGGCAGGTCGGCGGCGGTCGCGCCCTGCGCGCCGATGCCCGGCGCCAGCAGCGGGCCGTTGACGGCGAGGTCCGCCCCGGTGTCGCCGAGCGTCGCGCCGACCACCGCGCCGACCGAGCCGAGCGGGTCGGCGCCGGCGTTCTCCCGCGCGATCCGGTCGAGCACCGCCTGGGCGACGGTGCCGCCGCCGGCCGTGATGGCGCGCTGCACCTCCGCGCCCTCCGGGTTGGAGGTCAGGGCGAGCACGAAGACCCCGGAGCCGGCCGCCTCGGCCGCCTCCAGCGCCGGCCGCAGCGAGCCGAAGCCCAGGTAGGGGCTGACGGTCACCGCGTCGGAGAACAGCGGGCTGGACGGGTCGAGGTAGGCGGCGGCGTACGCGGCCATCGTGGAGCCGATGTCGCCCCGCTTGGCGTCCATGAGCACCAGCGCGCCGGCGTCCCGGGCGTCGGCGACGGCGCGCTCCAGCACGGCGACGCCCCGCGAGCCGAACCGCTCGAAGAACGCCGACTGCGGCTTGAGCACGGCGACCCGGTCGGCGAGCGCGTCGACGACCGTGCGGGTGAAGCGTTCGAGGCCGACCACGTCGTCCGTCAGGCCCCAGTCGGCGAGCAGCGCGGCGTGCGGGTCGATGCCCACGCAGAGCGGGCCCCGGCTGTCCATGGCGCGGCGCAGCCGGGCTCCGAACGGGACGACGG
>NZ_WMLF01000226.1 GCF_014156695.1 Streptomyces durbertensis
CCTTGAGCCCGTCGATCTGCTCCTCGTCCTCGTGCAGCACGTAGGAGAGCTCGGGCTCGGACGTGGTGTCGGCGATCGTGTAGACGGCGCACCAGGTGGCGAGGGTGGGCACGGTCATCTGTGCCATCAGTGCCAGCGTCTGGTCCCGGTCGAGGGTGCCGGCGAGCAGGTCGGAGGCCTCGACGAGGAACGACAGGGAGCCCCGTCGGAGACGTTCCAGTTCGGTGAGGCGCGCGGACTCCACGGCGAGCGCGATGCGGTCGGCGGCGAACTGGAGGCGCAGTGCCTCCTCGTTGGTGTAGCGGCCCGCCGCTTCGGCGGCGACGCCGAGGGAGCCGGTGAGGCGGCCCTCGACCTTCAGCGGGACGGTGACGACCGAGCGCATCCCGGTGCCGGACAGCAGCGGCACGGCGCCGGGTACGGCGGTGACGTCCTCGTGGACGGACGGCATGCGGGCGCTGCCGTACCGGCCGCTGCCGGCCTCGACGGGGACGCGGGCGAAGCGCTGGCGGGCGGCCGGCAGCCCGGTGGAGGCGCGGACCTCCAGCTCGGTCTCGTCGTCGGTGGCGAGCAGCAGGTAGGCGGCGTCGCCGTCGAGCATGTCGCGGGCGCGTTCGACGGTGCGCTGGAGTAGGCCGTCCAGGTCCTCGGGGGCGGGGGAGCCGATGAACGCCTCGAACGGGTCGGTCGTGGAGCGGTCGCGGTTCTCCTGGCCGGTGCCGCCGTCGGCGGCGGCGGAGCGGGGCGCGGACTGGAGTACGGCGCGCCCGGACTCCGGCACCAGCAGGCAGACCGTGGACGGCTCGCCCTGGGCGTCCCGTACCCGGAGGTGGGAGGCGTACACCGGCTGGGTGCGGCCGTCGGCGCCGCGGATGCCGTAGGTGCCCTCCCAGCGGGAGAGGGCCAGGGCTTCGGCGATGCCGGTTCCGGTGCCGGGGGTGTGCGGCCAGGCGGCGAGGTCGCCGAGCGGCTTGCCGACGACCTGCTCGGGCGGGTAGCCGAAGAGGGCGGTGGCGTCGTCGTTCCAGGCGGAGACGGCGCCGAGCCGGTCGATCTGGACGACGGCGACCCGGACCCGGGGGTCGGTGAGGGGGAGCTGGTCGTCCGGCAGCGCGGGTCCGGCGCTGCGGGTGCCGACGGGACGCTCGGGGAGGTCGAGGCGGAACCAGACGCGTTTGTCGGCGGTGGTGTAGTCGACGCCCCAGTGTGAGGCGAGCGCGCCGCACAGCAGCAGGCCGCGGCCGCCCTCCCGGTCGGGGTTGCCCATGTGCAGCCCGGGCTCCTGGAGCGGCAGCTCGCGCTCCGGGTGGCGGTCGGCGACCTCCACCCGGACGCCCTCGCGGTCCCGCAGGCAGATGACCTCGGCCGTGGTGCCGGCGTGCACCACGGCGTTGGTGACCAGCTCGCTGGTGAGTACGACGGCGTCGTCGACCACTTCCTGCAGGCCCCAGCCGTGGAGGGTGTCGCGGACGAAGGCGCGGGCGGCCGCGACCGATCGTCCGACCGGCTCGAAGGTGGCGGCGGCCCGGGCCGTGATCACTGGTCTCCCCATGCGTCGTGTGCTGTCCCCGCCCGGAGCGGTCTGTTCCGGAACCGCGCGGCCGGTTGTCGTGCCCGGCGCGCCCGGTGTGCCAGCCGTGCCGCGTGTCCGCGTGGCTCGTCCCCGCTCGGCGCTCTGCTGGTTCACCGCGGCTGCCCCTCCGTCTGCCACTCGTGCTCACTCCGCGTCCGACTTCTGCCCACTCCGGGTGCCAGGCCCGTCCCGGTCCCCGTTCGGACCCGAGCGGACCCGGGCGGGGTGGAAAGGCAGCCGTGGGCCAGGTTACTTACGTTCGTGAGCCGATTGGGCGCGGGTGAGGGTGATTCGCCCGGAGGCGTGTGCCGCCCCTGGTGTGCGATGCTGCCGAACTGTTATCGCCGGGTTCCGTCGGAGTGAAACACTGGGAAGGCTGCTCGCGACGAGGAACCGGGCGGGACGTACGACCCTACGGGAGGGACACGGTGGAGTCTGGCGCTGCGACGCGCGCGACGAGCACGCGGACGAAGAGCGGACGAGCCCGGCGGTCGGCGACCGTCGAGGTGGACGCGGCGGCGCTGGAGAGGCTGCGGGTCGCCCTGACCGCGATGCGGGACGGCAACTTCCGCAAGCGGCTGACGGTCGCCGGCGACGGCCAGATGGCGGAGATCGCCGCGGTCTTCAACGAGGTCGCCGACCGGAACATGCACCTGGCGGGCGAGCTGAACCGGGTGCGGCGGGTCGTCGGCCGGGACGGCAAGCTCACCGAGCGGCTGGAGGTGGGGGCCTGCGAGGGCTCCTGGGCCGAGTCGGTGGACGCGGCCAACGCGCTGGTCGACGATCTGGTGCGGCCGGTGTCGGAGGTGGGCCAGGTGCTGGCGGCGGTCGCCGAGGGCGACCTCCAGCAGCGCATGGACCTGCGGGTGCCGGGCCACGGCGGCGGCACGCAGCCGCTGCGGGGGGAGTTCCTGCGGGTCGGCAAGACGGTGAACGGCCTGGTGGACCTGCTGTCGGTGTTCACCGACGAGGTGACCCGGGTGGCGATCGAGGTCGGCACCGAGGGCAAGCTGGGCGGCCAGGCGAAAGTGCGCGGCATGTCGGGCTCCTGGAAGGACCTGACCGACTCCGTCAACACGATGGCGTCCCGTCTCACCGCCCAGGTGCGGGACATCGCGCTGGTGACGACGGCGGTCGCCAAGGGTGACCTGTCGCGCAAGGTCACCGTGCACGTCGAGGGCGAGATGCTGGAGCTGAAGAACACCGTCAACACGATGGTGGACCAGCTCTCCTCGTTCCAGTCCGAGGTGACGCGGGTGGCCCGTGAGGTGGGCACCGAGGGCGAGCTGGGCGGCCAGGCGCGCGTCGAGGGCGTCGCCGGGGTGTGGCAGGACCTCACCGACTCGGTGAACCTGATGGCCGGCAACCTGACCTCGCAGGTCCGGGAGATCGCGCGGGTCACCACCGCCGTGGCCAGCGGCGACCTGTCGCAGAAGGTGACGGTCAACGCGCGCGGCGAGGTCGCCAAGCTGGCCGGCACCATCAACACGATGACCGAGACGCTGCGCACGTTCGCCGACGAGGTGACCCGCGCGGCCCGTGAGGTCGGCACGGAGGGCATCCTCGGCGGCCAGGCGCAGGTGCCGGGCGCCGCCGGGATCTGGAAGGACCTCACCGACTCCGTCAACACGGCGTTCCGGAACCTCACCGCCCAGGTGCGGGACATCGCGCAGGTGACGACGGCCGTGGCGAACGGCGACCTGTCGCAGAAGGTCACCGTGGACGTGTCCGGCGAGATGCTGGAGCTGAAGAACACCGTCAACACGATGGTCGACCAGCTGTCCTCCTTCGGCGCCGAGGTCACCCGGGTCGCCCGCGAGGTCGGCGTCGAGGGCGAGCTGGGCGGTCAGGCGCAGGTGCCGGGCGCCGCCGGCACCTGGAAGGACCTCACCGACTCCGTCAACACGGCGTTCCGGAACCTCACCGGGCAGGTCCGCAACATCGCGCAGGTGACGACGGCGGTCGCGAACGGCGACCTGTCGCAGAAGGTCACCGTGGACGTGTCCGGCGAGATGCTGGAGCTGAAGAACACCGTCAACACGATGGTCGACCAGCTGTCCTCCTTCGCCGAGCAGGTCACCCGGATGGCCCGGGACGTGGGCACCGAGGGCCGGCTGGGCGGCCAGGCCCGGGTGGACGGCGTGTCCGGCACCTGGAAGGACCTGACGGACTCGGTCAACTTCATGGCCGGCAACCTCACCTCGCAGGTGCGGCAGATCGCGCAGGTCACGACGGCGGTGGCGCGCGGTGACCTGTCGCAGAAGATCGAGGTCGACGCCCGGGGCGAGATCCTGGAGCTGAAGAACACGATCAACACGATGGTCGACCAGCTCTCCGCCTTCGCCGACCAGGTCACCAGGGTGGCCCGGGAGGTCGGCACGGAGGGCCGGCTGGGCGGTCAGGCGCAGGTCCCGGGCGTGGCCGGCGTGTGGCGCGACCTGACGGACTCCGTGAACTCGATGGCCGGGAACCTCACCGCCCAGGTGCGGAACATCTCCCAGGTGGCCACGGCGGTGGCGCGCGGCGACCTGTCGCAGAAGATCGACGTGGACGCCCGGGGCGAGATCCTCGAACTCAAGACGACGATCAACACGATGGTGGACCAGCTGTCGTCGTTCGCCGAGCAGGTGACGCGGGTGGCCCGCGAGGTGGGCACCGAGGGCAAGCTGGGCGGCCAGGCCGAGGTCAAGGGCGTCTCCGGCACGTGGAAGGACCTGACCCAGTCGGTGAACGGCATGGCGCAGAACCTGACCTCCCAGGTCCGGAACATCGCCGAGGTCACCACGGCCGTCGCCCAGGGCGACCTCTCCAAGAAGATCACCGTCGACGCCAAGGGCGAGTTCCTGGCCCTGGTGACGACCGTGAACACGATGGTGGACCAGCTGTCGTCGTTCGCCGAGCAGGTGACGCGGGTGGCCCGTGAGGTGGGCACCCAGGGCAAGCTGGGCGGCCAGGCGCAGGTGCGGGACGTCTCCGGCATCTGGAAGGACCTCACCGACAACGTCAACCTGATGGCGAACAACCTGACCGGGCAGGTGCGGAACATCTCCCAGGTCGCCACGGCGGTCGCCAACGGCGACCTGACGAAGAAGGTCACGGTCGACGCGAGCGGCGAGTTCGCGCAGCTCGCGGACACGGTCAACACGATGGTGACGACGCTGTCGTCGTTCGCCGCCGAGGTGACGCGGGTGGCCCGCGAGGTGGGCACCGACGGCATCCTCGGCGGCCAGGCGCGGGTGCCGGGCGTCTCGGGCACCTGGAAGGACCTCACGGAGTCGGTGAACTCCATGGCGAACAACCTCACCGGCCAGGTGCGGCAGATCGCGCAGGTCACCACCGCCATCGCCAAGGGCGACATCACCAAGAAGATCGACATCGACGCCCGGGGCGAGATCCTGGCGCTGAAGACGACGATCAACACGATGGTCGACCAGCTCTCCTCGTTCGCCGAACAGGTGACGCGGGTGGCCCGTGAGGTGGGCACCGAGGGCAAGCTGGGTGGCCAGGCCCGGGTCCGGGACGCCGCCGGCACCTGGAAGGACCTGACCGACTCCGTCAACGAGATGGCCGGCAACCTGACCCGGCAGATGCGCGCCATCGCCCAGGTGGCCACCGCGGTCACCCGCGGCGACCACGGCGTGCGGATCGACGTGGACGCCGCCGGCGAGATCCTGGAGCTCCAGGGCTACATCAACACGATGATCAGCAACCTGCGCGAGACCACCCTGGCCAACCAGGAGCAGGACTGGCTCAAGGGCAACCTGGCCCGCATCTCCGGTCTGATGCAGGGCCGCCGGGACCTCAAGGACGTCGCGCAGCTCATCATGAGCGAGCTGACACCGGCCGTCTCCGCGCACCACGGCGCGTTCTTCCTGGCCGTGCCGACCGGCGGCGAGCACGGCGGCAGCCCCGTCGGCGCGGGCGAGGGCGGCTCCTACGAGCTGCAGCTGCTGGGTTCCTACGGCTACGCGTTCGGCAGCATGCCGACCACCTTCGCGCCGGGCGACTCCCTCGTCGGCACGGCGGCCGTCGAGAAGCGCACGATCCTGATGGAGAACGCCCCGGCCGGCTATCTGAAGATCACCTCCGGGCTCGGCGAGGCGACCCCGACGCACGTCGTCGTGCTGCCGGTGGTGTTCGAGGGCGCGACGCTCGGCGTGATCGAACTGGCGGCGTTCCAGCCGTTCACCCAGATCCAGAAGGACTTCCTCAGCCAGATCGCCGAGATGATCGCCACAAGCGTCAACACCATCAGCGTCAACACCAAGACCGAGATCCTGCTCAAGCAGTCCCAGGAGCTCACCGAGCAGCTCCAGGAGCGGTCGGCGGAGCTGGAGAACCGGCAGAAGGCGCTGGAGGACTCCAACGCCCAGCTGGAGGAGAAGGCGGCCCAGCTCGCGCAGACCAACCGGGACATCGAGATCAAGAACTCGGAGATCGAGGAGGCCCGGCAGGTCCTGGAGGAGCGCGCCGAGCAGCTCGCCGTCTCGATGCGCTACAAGTCGGAGTTCCTGGCGAACATGTCACACGAGCTGCGCACCCCGCTCAACTCGCTGCTGATCCTCGCCAAGCTGCTCGCCGACAACGCCGAGGGCAACCTCTCGCCGAAGCAGGTGGAGTTCGCCGAGACGATCCACGGCGCCGGCTCCGACCTGCTCCAGCTCATCAACGACATCCTGGACCTGTCGAAGGTCGAGGCGGGCAAGATGGACGTCAGCCCCACCCGGATCGCGCTGGTCCAGCTGGTGGACTACGTGGAGGCCACGTTCCGGCCGCTGACGGCGGAGAAGAGCCTGGACTTCTCCGTGCGCGTCTCCCCGGAGCTGCCGCCGACCCTGCACACCGACGAGCAGCGGCTGCTCCAGGTCCTGCGCAACCTGCTGTCCAACGCGGTGAAGTTCACCGACAGCGGCGCGGTGGAGCTGGTGATCCGCTCGGCCGGCCCGGACGTCCCCGTGGCCATCCGCGAGCAGATGATCGAGCACGGCTCGCTGCGGGACGCGGACGCCGACCTGATCGCGTTCTCGGTCACCGACACCGGCATCGGCATCGCGCAGAGCAAGATGCGGGTCATCTTCGAGGCGTTCAAGCAGGCCGACGGCACCACCAGCCGCAAGTACGGCGGTACCGGCCTCGGACTGTCGATCAGCCGGGAGATCGCCCGGCTCCTCGGCGGCGAGATCCACGCCGTCAGCGAGCCCGGGCGCGGTTCGACGTTCACGCTGTACCTGCCGCTGCACCTGACGGAACTGCCTCCGCACGGCTACCCGCAGCCCGCCGGCGCGCCCGCCGAGCCGGTGGCCGAGGAGGAGCCGCAGGAGGCCGGGCCGCATGCCGTACCGACCGCCGACCGACCGCTGGCGCTGCCGCC
This sequence comes from Streptomyces durbertensis, assembly GCF_014156695.1. Classification (GTDB taxonomy): domain Bacteria; phylum Actinomycetota; class Actinomycetes; order Streptomycetales; family Streptomycetaceae; genus Streptomyces; species Streptomyces durbertensis. The sequence goes on from NZ_WMLF01000226.1 coordinate 6,945, forward strand.
GGCGACCCGCGACGCGGAACAGGCCGCCCACACCCTCGCCGAGCGCAGCCGGCGGCGGGCCGCCGCGGCCGGCGGCCGCCCGCAGGAGGACGACGCGGAGAACCGCTCGCAGAACGCGTCCCGCAGCGCCGAGCTGGCGCAGCGCTTCCGCGGGCGCAAGGTGCTCATCGTCGACGACGACATCCGGAACGTCTTCGCGCTCACCAGCGTGCTCGAACAGAGCGGGCTCCAGGTGCTGTACGCGGAGAACGGCCGGGAGGGCATCGAGGTCCTGGAGCAGCACGAGGACACCGCGCTGGTGCTGATGGACATCATGATGCCGGAGATGGACGGCTACGCCACGACGGCGGCCATCCGCCGGATGCCGCAGTTCGCGGGGCTGCCCATCGTCGCGCTCACCGCGAAGGCGATGAAGGGCGACCGGGAGAAGAGCATCGACGCCGGCGCCTCCGACTACGTCACCAAGCCGGTGGACACCGACCACCTGCTGTCGGTGATGGACAGGTGGATGCGGGAGGAGTGAGCCCGTGCGGCGCTCCAGGTCCCGGGCGTCGTAGGGTGTCTGACACGCCGTCGGCGCGGGCCGGTCCACCGGCCGTCGCCGACGGTGTGCCGGCACGTGGCACGAGGAACCTTCCGCGACCGTGGTGCGTTCCCGCTACGTGCACAGTGACATCTCGGTGACAGGGTGTGGCGGGCCGCGAGGTGCGGCTACCATGACCGGCACAAGGACGGGCGGCGCAAAGGAGTCGTCCCCAGGGGTGGCGTCCCAGGCGCTGCCGGGGCGAGGAGGACGGGCCATGGTGCAGAAGGCCAAGATCCTCCTGGTCGATGACCGGCCGGAGAATCTGCTGGCGCTGGAGGCCATCCTCTCCGCGCTCGATCAGACGCTGGTGCGGGCATCGTCAGGGGAGGAAGCTCTCAAGGCACTTCTCACGGACGATTTTGCGGTCATCCTGCTGGACGTGCAGATGCCGGGCATGGACGGCTTCGAGACGGCCGCGCACATCAAGCGCCGGGAGCGGACGCGGGACATCCCGATCATCTTCCTCACCGCCATCAACCACGGCCCGCACCACACCTTCCGCGGCTACGCGGCCGGCGCGGTGGACTACATCTCCAAACCGTTCGACCCGTGGGTGCTGCGCGCGAAGGTCTCCGTCTTCGTCGACCTGTACATGAAGAACGTCCAGCTCCGGGAGCAGGCGTCGCTGCTGCGCCTCCAGTTGGAGGGCGGTCGGAGCGACGGTGACGGCGGCGAGGGCGAGTCGACCGGGCTGCTCGCGGAGCTGTCGGCGCGGCTGGCCGCGGTGGAGGAGCAGGCCGAGGCGCTCTCCAAGCAGCTGTCCGACAGCGCGGACAGCGGCGCGGTGGCGACCGCCGCGCATCTCGAGCGCAAACTGACCGGCCTGCGCAGGGCACTTGACGCGCTGGAGCCGGGCGCCGGCTGACCTC
>NZ_WMLF01000227.1 GCF_014156695.1 Streptomyces durbertensis
GATGTCCGCGGGCGCGCCCCGCGCCCCGCCCGTCAGGCGGACGGGCCGCGCCGGTGCCCCCCGGAAGGAGGGACGCCGGCACGGCCCGCGCCGTGATCCGTGCCGATCAGCGGCAGTACGGAACGTGGTTGAGGTTCTTCACCCAGCGGGCCGAGACCCAACCGCTGCGGGTGTCGAGCTTGTACCAGTAGGGGTTGCCGTGGACGAGCTGGCGCTTCACCTTGCAGCGCAGCTTGATCTTGGCGCCGTAGGGGTAGGCGCCGAGCTTGCGGGCCTTCACCGAGGGGTAGGCGCGGATGTTGACGCCCGACTTGGCGACGACCTTGCCCCATGCGGCGTGACGGGCGTGGTCCATCATGGGCGCCTCGGCCGCGCCGCCCTTGCCGTCCAGCGGCTCGGCGGCAACGGCGGGGGCGACGCCGAGCAGGCTCGTGGCCAGCGCGCCCGCCGCCAGGCCGGCGGCGATCTTCCGGTTCAGCTGCATCGCTGATGTCTCCTAGTGAGGGTGGGAGAAAACGACGTTCCGGGAGGAGGGTCGTGTCGAGACGACGCCGGCCCGCACCCCGTGACATCGACGATGCGTGTTGACGGGTCGTCAGGCGCGGTGCCATTCCGGGCGTTCACTCGATATGGGCACACTCGTCGCATACGGCGGGGCGTACGCCCCCGGCGCGTTTGTGACGGACGGTCGGGATATCCTCACCCCACGCGAACCGGAACCGACGCGGCGACGAGGGGGCGCGCGCCGGCGCGCAAGGGGGGAACAGTGGCCATGGGCCGCAGGAAGTGGGGCTTGCTGCTGCTTGCCGTCGCCCTGACGGCGACCGGCGGACTGCTGTACGCCACGGGTGTCGTCGGACCCCGCGACGAGTACTACTGGGGCGCCTGGAAGGAGAAGTCCGGGCCGGTTGTCCTCAGCGACAAGCGGTTCGTCGGGCGTTCGGCCGAGCAGGGGCCCGCGCCGGCGGCCGATCGCCCGGAGGGCTGGTGCTCGGTCACCGCCTGGACGAAGAAGATCGATTTTCTCGACGGCCCGACGACGGTCCGCCAGGAGGTGCGCGCGGACTACGGTGCTCTCCCGTCCGGCGGCGGTGCCCGCAGGGAGTGGGTCGACCGGTATCTGAGCCCGTGGTCGACAAGGTTCCCCGACGGTCTCCCAGGGCTTGTCGGGGAGGAGAGCGCTGTTCTCGCCCTCCCCCGCCAGTGCGACGCCGAGGGGCAGCAGAGGTTTGTGACGCTCAGTGTGACGGCGGTCGGAGAGCGCGGACCGTGGAAGGAGCCCAGGGATCCGTACCGCGACGCCCGGGGGGTCGCCCGTATGGCCGTGGACGTCGCCAACACGGTGATGCGGGGACTGGGATGCGCGCCGGCGCGCCCCTTCGAACTCAAGTCCCCGCTGCAGGGACTCCGAGCGGCGACGGACCACCGCGATCCGCCCGGCTTCGGTGAGAGCCGGGCCTGTCGCATCGAGGGTCTGCGCTTCGCCCAGCGGTACACATCGTCCGACTGGCCCTCGCAGTGGGTGGGAGTGGTCGACCGGGACCTGCACACCTGTGAGCTCTTCCACCCCAAGGCCGCCGAGCCCACGCGGCTGGTGATGGTCGCCCACCCCCGCCTCGTGACGGTCTTCGAGACGATGCCGACCCGCGCGACTGAGCGATGGGCCCTCAGGAAGAGCAGATGCGACGGCAGGCCGACGTACTTCTACCTGCGCGTGGGCGCGGACGGCCCTGTGCCGCGACCGAACGCCGACGCCGCGTTGAGGACCTTCCAGAACGCGGTGCTGGCCAGACTCGGTTGTGCGGCGGACGACTAGCGGACACGGGGAGCAGATGTGAGTGGTGTTCCGGGCCTGCGCGCCGGCGACAACGGGAAAGCCGCCAGGTTGCCGCGCGGCCCCCGCTACCGGGCGGCCGTCCTCGCCCTGGTGGCGGTGCTGACCGGCGCGGGCGTCTCGACGGAGTCGGGCATCCCGGACTACCGGGGGCCGGCCGGGTTGTGGCGGCGCGACCCCGAGGCGGAGAAGCTGGTCACCTACTCGTACTACATGGCGGATCCGGAGATCCGGCGGCGGTCCTGGCTGATGCGCCGGGAGAGCCCCGTCTGGTCCGCCGAGCCCAACGCGGCCCACCGCGCCCTCGTCGACTTCGAGCGCTCCGGCCACCCGCTCCGGGTGATCACACAGAACGTCGACGGGCTGCACCAGGTGGCCGGTCTGCCCGACCGCAAGGTGCTGGAGCTGCACGGCACCACCCGGTACGTGGCGTGCACCGCCTGCGGCGCGAGAGGCCCGATGGCCGCCGCGCTGGAGCGGGTCGCGGCCGGTGAGGCGGACCCGCCGTGCCTGGAGTGCGGCGGCGTCCTGAAGTCGGCGACGGTGATGTTCGGTCAGGCTCTGGACGACCAGGTGCTCGCCCGGGCGGTTGCCATCACCCGGGCGTGTGAGGTGTTCCTCGCGGTCGGCACCAGCCTCCAGGTCCAGCCCGCCGCCTCCCTCGCGGAGATCGCCGCCAGGGCGGGGGCACGTCTGGTGATCGTCAACGCCGAGCCGACGCCGTACGACTCGCTCGCCGACGACGTGGTCCGCGAGCCGATCGGCCGCGCGCTGCCGGCGCTCCTCGCCGATCTGCGCCGCTGAACGGCCCGCGGCGGCCGCTCAGCGGGTCAGCGCGGGGATGACGTCGGAGCCGTAGGCGTCGATGGTCGCCTCCTTCGCGTCGTGCATGTCGTAGACGGCGAACTGGTCGACGCCGAGGTCGCGGAGGTGACGCAGCTTCTCGATGTGGGCCTCGGCGGGGCCGAGGAGGCAGAAGCGGTCGACGATCTCGTCGGGGACGAAGTCGGTGGACGGGTTGTCGGCGCGGCCGTGGTGGCTGTAGTCGTAGCCCTGCCTGCCCTTGATGTACGCGGTGAGGGCGTCGGGCACCAGGTCGGAGTGCTCGCCGTAGCGGGCGACGAGGTCCGCGACGTGGTTGCCCACCATGCCGCCGAACCAGCGACACTGGTCACGGGCGTGGGCGAGCGCGCCGGGTGAGTCGTCGGGCGTCACGTAGGCGGGCGCGGCGACGCAGACCGTCAGCTCGGAGGGGTCGCGTCCGGCTGCCCGCGCGCTGTCGCGGAACGCCGCGATCATCCATTCGGTCAGGTAGGGGTCGGCCAGTTGGAGGATGAAGCCGTCAGCCTTCTGGCCGGCGAGGGCGAGGGCCCTGGGGCCGTAGGCTGCCATCCAGACCGGTAGGCGGCCGTCTCGGACCCAGGGGATGCGGATGGGGGTGCCGTCCACGACGGCCTCGCGGCCTTCGGCCAGGTCGCGGATGGCGTCGATGGCCGCGCCGAGCCGGGCGAGGGTGTTGGGCTTGCGGCCGGCGACGCGCATCGCTGAGTCGCCGCGGCCGATGCCGCAGACCGTGCGGTTGCCGAACATGTCGTTGAGGGTGGCGAAGCTGGAGGCGGTCACCTCCCAGGCGCGGGTCCCCGGGTTGGTCACCATGGTGCCGACACGCAGCTTCGCGGTGTGCTCCAGGATCTGGCTGTGGATGACAAACGGCTCCTGCCACAGGACGGCGGAGTCGAAGGTCCAGCCGTAGCGGAAGCCGTTGCGTTCCGCGCGCCGCATCAGTCCGACGACCTGGGAGGCCGGCGGGTCGGTCTGCAGGACAAGTCCGAAGTCCACGGGACGGCCTCCTAGTCGAGGTACTGGCAGAGGGAGCGGGGGACAAAGGAGCCGTGGCCGGCGCGTCCGACGTACGTACCGTTCTCGATGACCGGCGCGCCCCGTGAGAGGACGGTCTCGACCCGGCCGGTGACCGTCCTCCCCTCGTACACCGAGTAGTCCACGTTCATGTGGTGGGTGGCGGCGGACAGGGTCTGGGTGGCCGTCGGGTCGTAGACGACGACGTCGGCGTCGGCGCCGGGCGCGAGCGTGCCCTTCTTCGGGTGGAGGCCGAACATGCGGGCGGGGGTGGCGCAGGCGATCTCGATCCAGCGGCGGCGGCTGATGTGCCCGTCGACGACGGCCTGGTGGAGCAGGTCCATGCGGTGTTCGACGCCGGGCAGCCCGTTGGGGATCCTGGTGAAGTCGCCCCGGCCGAGTTCCTTCTGGCCTCGGAAGCAGAACGGGCAGTGGTCGGTGGAGACCACCTGGAGGTCGTTGGTCCGCAGGCCCCGCCACAGCGCCGCCTGGTGCTCCCGCGGCCGCAGCGGGGTGCTGCACACGTACTTGGCGCCCTCGAAGCCCGGCTCGGCGAGGTTGTCGGTGGACAGGAACAGGTACTGCGGGCAGGTCTCGCCGAAGACGGGCAGGCCCATGTCGCGGGCGGCGGCCAGTTCCGCGACGGCCTCCCGCGCCGACACGTGCACCACGTACAGCGGTGCGCCGGCGACGCGGGCGAGTTGCACGGCCCGGTGGGTCGCCTCCGCCTCCAGCAGCACCCGGCGGACCTCGCCGTGGTGCCGCGGATCGGTCTCGCCGCGGGCGAGGGCCTGCTCGGCGAGCACGTCGATGGCGATGCCGTTCTCGGCGTGCATCATGACCAACGCGCCGTTGTCGGCGGCGCGTTGCATGGCACGCAGGATCTGCCCGTCGTCGCTGTAGAAGACGCCGGGGTAGGCCATGAACAGCTTGAAGGAGGTGATCCCCTCCCCCACCAGCTGGTCCATCTCCTTGAGGGAGGCCTCGGTGACCTCGGAGAGGATCATGTGGAAGGCGTAGTCCACCGCGCAGCGGCCGGCCGCCTTGGCGTGCCAGGCGTCGAGGCCTTCCCTCAGGGCGTGGCCGCGGCTCTGCACCGCGAAGTCGACGAGGGTGGTGGTGCCGCCCCAGGCGGCGGCCCGGGTGCCGGTCTCGAAGGTGTCGGAGGAGAACGTGCCGCCGAAGGGGAAGTCGAGGTGGGTGTGGACGTCGACGCCGCCGGGGATCACGTACCGGCCGGTGGCGTCGATCACCCGGTCGGCGCCGGCGGCGAGGTCCCTGGCGAGCGTGCTCTGCCTGGTCACCAGGGCGGCGACCCGCTCGTCCTCGATCAGCAGGTCGGCCTCGACCTCCTCGGTGGCGGTGATGACGAGCCCGTTCTGGACGACTGTGCGGCTCAACGTCCGGCTCCCTTCGTGTCCGACGCCGGCACGCCCGGGTGCGGGCGTGCCGGGGCTGCGCCGGGGCGGCCCCTGTGGGGCCTCCTGCGGTGCGAACGACCGTAGAGGCTGTCACCCACGGTGGCAACAGCGTGACCCTCGATGACGGAGGTGTGGCGCGCTCTCACCCGAACGGGCGCGGAGTCGAGCCGTCGGCATGCCGCTGGGCCCGGGGCGGCGTGGGGGCCGGCCCCGGGCCGGACAGCGGCTTCAGCGGCGGCCGGCGGTCCGGAGCAGCGCGTCCTCGAGGACGGCGGCGCCCTCCTCCGCCTCGGCCACGGTGAGTGTCATCGGCGGGGCGATCCGCAGCACGGACCCGTCGAGGCCGCCGCGCCCGACGAGCAGCCCGCCCTCGCGCGCCGCCTCCAGCGCGCGGCTCGCCGCCCGGGCGTCGGTCAGCTCGACGCCGATCATCAGGCCCCGGCCGCGGACGTCGGTCACCCCGTCCAGCCCGGCGGCGATGGCCCGCAGCCGTTCGATGAGCAGGCCGCCGACGCGGCGGGCGTTGCCCTGGAGGTCGTGTTCCAGCAGGTACGCGAGGTTGGCGTTGCCGGCGGCCATGGTGATCGGGCTGCCGCCGAACGTGGAGATGGAGTTGCCGTCCAGGCAGTTCATGATCTCCGCGCGAGCCACCACGCCGCCGATCGACATGCCGTTGCCGATGCCCTTGGCGAAGGTGAGCATGTCGGGCGCGCCGGCGGCGGCGTGCGCCTGCCAGCCCCAGAAGTGGTCACCGGTGCGGCCCCAACCCGTCTGCACCTCGTCGCTGATCCACAGGATGCCCTGCTCGTTCAGCACCTCGCGGAACGCCGCGTACAGGCCGTCGGGCGGCGCGGTGAACCCGCCGACGCCCTGAACGGGTTCGGCGATCAGCGCCGCGACGCCCCGGGCGCTCTGGTTGAGCATGTCCCGAAGGTCGGCCACGCACGCGGCGATGAACGCCGTGTCGTCCAGTTCGGCGAGCGGACCCGCGTCCCGCACCGCGCCGTGCACGTACAGCGTCTGGAGGGCGGAGAGACTGGTGGGCGACCAGGCGCGGTTGCCGGTGACGCCGACCGTGCTGAAGGACCGCCCGTGGTAGCTGTTGCGCATGGCGAGCACCTGGTTGGAGCGCCGGTAGGCGGTGGCCAGGAGCAGGGCGGCGTCGTTGGCCTCGGTGCCGGAGGTGGTGAAGAAGACCCGCGCGTCGGGGATGCCGGACAGTGCGGTGATCCGCTCGGCCAGCTCGATCATGGGCCGGTTGAGGTAGAGCGTGGAGCTGTGGAGGAGGCGTCCGGCCTGCTCGCTGACGGCCTTGGTGACCTCCGGCAGCGCGTGCGCGGTCATGGTGGTGAGGATGCCGCCGAAGAAGTCGAGGTAGCGGCGGCCCTCCCCGTCCCAGACGTGCCGTCCCTCGCCGTGGGTCAGCTCCATCGGCTGGTCGTAGTAGAGGGCCAGCCAGTCCGGCATGACGGCGCGGTGCCGGTCGTGCAGGGCGGCGTGCACGCCGGCGGGTGCGGGGGCGGTGTGCGCGTGCGTGGTGTCGGTCATGGCTGCACCAGGTTTCCGTAGGCGTCGGGGCGGCGGTCGCGGTAGAAGGCCCACTGGGTGCGCACCTCGTCGATCAGGCCGAAGTCGAGGTCGCGGACGAGGAGTTGTTCCTCCTTGTCGTCGGCCGGGTCGCCGACGAGGGCGCCGCGCGGGTCGGCGAAGTAGCTTGTGCCGTAGAAGTCGTTGTCGCCGTACTCCTCGACGCCCACGCGGTTGATGGCGGCGACGAAGTACTGGTTGGCGACGGCCGCCGCGGGCTGCTCCAGCCGCCACAGGTGGTCGGAGAGGCCGCGCGCGGTGGCCGAGGGGTTGTAGACGAGCTGCGCGCCGGCGAGGCCGAGGGCCCGCCAGCCTTCGGGGAAGTGCCGGTCGTAGCAGATGTAGACGCCGACCCGGCCGACGGCGGTGTCGAACACCGGCCAACCCAGGTTCCCCGGGCGGAAGTAGTACTTCTCCCAGAACCCCTTCAGCTGCGGGATGTGGTGCTTGCGGTAGGCGCCGAGGACGCTGCCGTCGGCGTCGATCACCACGGCGGTGTTGTAGTACAGGCCGGGTCCGGCGCTCTCGAAGACCGGGGCGACGACCACCATCGACGTCTCCCGGGCGAGTCGGCTCATGCGGCGCACGGTGGGGCCGTCGGGCACCGGCTCGGCCCACCGGTAGTGCTCGGGATCCTGCACCTGGCAGAAGTAGGGCGCGTTGAAGACCTCCTGGAAGCCGATCACCCGCGCGCCCTGTTCGGCGGCGCGCCGGGCGTGCGCCTCGTGCTTGCTGATCATCGACTCGGTGTCGCCGGTCCACGTCGCCTGGACGAGCGCGGCGCGCACCACCGCGCCGCTGCGGTCGGTGTCTGCCATGAGCTGCTCCTTTGCCGGACGTCGGCCTGGCCCGCGGTCCCGTCGAGGCGACGGCGGCCGGCACGGGGACTTGCGACCGTAAACCTCGTCACGCTCTGTGGCAAGCGAATCGGCGCAACGTCACGTCACCGGTGCGCGCCGGGCGCGAGCCCGGCCGCTCGGCATCCCCGCGCCCCGCCACGGGCCGGGCGCTCCGCGGCTCAGCGCGCGGCTTCCAGCAGCCCGACCACCGCTCTGCGGTGCTGCGCCGAGACGCCCTCGGCGGCGTCGAGCAGGACGGGCGCCAGCGACCGGCGGTCCGTCTCGACGACCTCCACCGCCTCCTCCGGCGTGCGGGCCCGCAGCAGCGCGGTCAGTAAACCGGTCGCCAGGTCGCGCCGCCCGAGGTGGCACAGCGCGAGCGCGACCGCCGCGACCTCCGGCCGCCGTCGCGCCGACGCCTGCCGCAGCAGCGCCGAGCAGTCGCCCGCGCGCCCGGCGGCGGCCAGGGCGGCGGCCGCCTCGGCGAGCGCCGGCGCCGGCAGCGTCGCCAGCTCCCACAGCAGCAGGGAGACGTCGGCGGCCAGCCCCGACCTCTCCAACTCGGCGGCCAGCGGCGGCAGCCACTCCGGCGGCCAGCCCGTCGCCTCGCACAGCAGTACGTAGGAGCCGCCGCCGTCCTGGGCGGCCCTCAGGGCGGCCAGTCGGGCGGCCGTCGCGGTGGCGGCCCGCAGCGCCTCGGGCGGGGGCGCGGCGGCGCGCGGGGGTTCGTCCGCCTCGTAGGCACCGGCAAAACGGGCACCGCGCGGCCGTTCGCCGGCGCGGACGGCGGGCCCGGACGTCGGTGTCGACTGCGATGGGCGCCGTGCGGTGTCCGACACGGCGGTCTCC
>NZ_WMLF01000228.1 GCF_014156695.1 Streptomyces durbertensis
GCTCCCGCCCGCCCCCGCTGACCAAACCCAGCGGGGGCGCCTCCGTCTCCACACCTGTTGCGTGAGCGCCGCGTGAGCGAACGTCCCGTACGCACGAGAGACGGTCCAGCTCGGGACAGGAGCCACTGAAGTACCCCGAACTCGAAGCACATCTCCTCGAACGCCACCCGTGGGGCAAACTGGAGGTCACAGCGACCCCGATCGAGGCAGGTTCGACTTACTACCTCAGATGGATCGACTCCACGGTGCGCCCGCAGCCCTCGGAGTGATCCGAACCCGCCTCGCGGCCTTACCGGGCGATGGACCCCGCTGCCGCGACAAGCTACTGGCCCAACGCCTCACGCGCGGCGTTGATGCCTAGCAGCCATGGGAAGCGGGAAGTACTCCCCTGCTTGGGAGCGTGTGGTTCGCCAGGTCCGAAGACCACTCGCACGCCTTGGCCGCGTAGCGTTTCCACTGCCTGGTGGACGGCTGGCTGGGCGCCGAGGGCCGTTGACCAGAACGGCATGGCGATCACGGGGATGCCGAGGTGGACGGCTTCGGCGGGAATGCCGAGGGCGACGGTGTCGGTGATTCCGGCGGCCCACTTGCAGGCGCTGGTGGTCGTCGGGGGAGCGACCAGCATGGCGTCCGCCTTGGGGAGGCCGCCTGACTCGCCGGGCAGGGTGTACCGCGACCGTACGGGGTGACCGGTCAGCTTCTCCAACTCCCTGACTCGCGGCGCCCACCAGCGGGCGGCGGTCGGCGAGAGGACGAGGCACACGTCCCACCCGTCGGCCTGTGCGGCGTGTACGCCGGCATCGACGTACTCGGAAGGTCCGGCGGCAGTCGCAATGAGGTAGAGCACCGGCGAGGTCATGTCTGGAGTCCACACCGGCGTGCGAGTCCGGTCAACTCCGGCCCGGGGGTGGGCACGAGCTCAAGAAGTTCGGCGACGAGCCTGACCACGTCGGGCCTCCGCAACTCCTCGGGTGCGAGTCGCTCGGCGTTGAGGAGGTCGCGGATTGCCTCCTCGCGCCGCCGGGTGAGGGCCGCCGCGCGGGCCGTGGTGATCAGGAAGCGGGACTGCCGCTCGCGGCTGAGTTCCTGGACTGCAGGCGGCTCGATCTTCCGGGCGGTCTCCAGCGCCGACCAGGCGTCATCGAGACGCAGCAGCACGTCGGCTTCATGTAGCTGGACGTTTGTGAGGCCGAACTCGGTGAAGTCGCCGGATCGCTCGTCGATCAGTGCGATCTCGCGGGCGATTTCAAGCTGTTCAGCCGCTGTGGAGACCGCTTGCTGTGACCGTCCGTCGCCGGTGGCAGCCACAGCTGCCACCAGGTAGAGCATGCCAAGGGTGGACAGTCCGGCAGCGCCTTGGCGTTGGAGGTCAGGGCGAAGGGTGGTGGCGGTGCCCGTGGCGTAGCCGACAGCCGCAGCGTAGCGTCGCTGGTGTATCAGGCCCCGAGTAACGCGGCGGGCGGCGGCGCCCATCGCGACTGTATCGCCTGCCTGCTGTGCGGCCGCAAGAGCCCGGTCTGCGGCGAGAACGGCGGGTGTGCGCGTAGCCGCGCCGAACTTGAACAGCAGCGAGGCGGAAAGCTGGTAGGCCCGCGAGAGTAGTACGGCGGCAGCGGAAGTCGTCTCCGCCGTGCGGTGTGCAACAGCCAGCACTGCGGTAAGTTCCCGTGCCACGGTCGTGTAGCGACCTGCGGCCCAGGCCCGACGGCAGTACGTGATCCGTCGTTCCAGAGCGGCTACCTGTACTGCCTCGCCATCCGGAATAGGAGTGACGAGGACGTCAGCGAGCGCGGCTACCTCCGGTGGAGGCGCAGGCTCGGCGTTAGCGGGCTCGTCCGCCATGAGACGCGCCAACGGCACACGCAGTGCCACGGCTGCTCTCAGTAGGACCGACAACCGGGGATCCGTCTGCCGGTGCCCGCCCTCCAAGTCCTGCACCCACCGGCGACTCTGCCCCATCAGGCGGCCGAGTTCAGCTTGAGTGAGGCCACGACGCTCACGCCAGTACGCGATTCGGCGTCCAACCTGGTCGTGCACGGCGACCTCCCTTGAGAAGGCACGCACTTCGCGTACTCACGCATTGTGTCATCACCCTTACGGTCAGCGGTGCCGGATGACCATAGAAGGGACGTGACCACGCGTATGAGTCCTCCTACCCAGGTGCTGAGCCGTTGTGACAGGTACGGAAACCTCGCTCAGGCTGCCCGCGGCGTGTGCGGCGGTTGGGCCTGCCACCGCCTGGACCGTGTTCGCCCCGGAGAGTGGAGGCGCGCTTATGCGTGATCTCTGCGACCGCTGCGAGCGCGCCGAGCCTTCGGTGCGGACTGTCGCGATCATCGACCAGAACACCGGGCCCGGCTGGTCCCATCGCGTGTGTACGGCCTGTCTGCCGTACGGCCGAGGCGAGCTCGACGGCGACCGGTCCCAGACGGCGCGCGAGGAGGCCTCGCGGTGAGGAGGATGGCCGTGAGGCGTCGGATTGTCGTCGCTCGGGGTGGCTGGCCGGTCGGAGAGAAGGCGGACCATACGCGGCCGTTGGACGGGAACGCGTCTCGGCTGGTTCGGCCCTATGTGTCTGTCGAACGGCTGGCACCGCGTTGGGTGTCGTTGTCCGGCACGCGGTACGGGCCATGGGCATGGGCGCGGTGAGCACCGGAGGCGCCGATGGCGCTGACGTCGAGCTGTGTGGGCGGTGCCGGCCGAAGTGGCTGGAGACGGCATCGCTTGTCGTGTCGCGGTTGCCGTGTGTCCGACCGGCCGGGCACGAAGGTCCGCATGAGGACGCGGTCTGGCAGACGTGGGTCGAGCTGCCCCCGGGGCTGGTCTACGCGGTCGCGGTGACCTGCGTGGCCGCCAAGATCCGGCGGGCGTTCGCGGACGCCGAGGCCGACCGGTGAGCCGTCGCCGACGGCGCCGCGTCGAGCACGCCTTGGCCGCACAGGTCGTCTACTGCCTGCTGCTGGCCGGACTGCTTCTGCTCATCGTCCTCGGCGCCACGCCCTGAAGACCGGGCTGACGGGCGGTCGAGTGACTCCCGCCGGGTCGGCCCGCACAAGCCCGCCCCGGCCGCACATCCCTGGCAGGACCGGCCGGGGCGGATCGCAGGTAGCAACCCACCTACACGGAGGAGCCTATGCGCATCCCCTTCCGCTCGCTGTCCCTCGACCCTCAGGACGAGGGCCCGGACATCGACGACACCACCCCGCCGGCCGACGAACCGGACTGCGGTAGCGGCACTGGCTGCGGCCGCGAGTAGTACGTCCCCTGCGAATCGGCCGGTCCCTCGATAAGTGGGGCCGGCCACCAGGACCTCGGGAGGCCCTGTGCACCACTGGCACGCCTACGGGTACACCGGTCATGAGATTCCGCCGGACTCCCACGCCCGAGACGACGGCAGGGCGGTCATGCCACGGGAGTTGGACGCCTGGTTCCGGAAGCCGAAGACCATGCTGGCCGGCACCTACCATCACGTCGACGAGGCGTACGCGTGGCTCGCCAAGGAGCTGGGCGGACACACACCGGTGCCCGGCGGACTCCCCGTGGAGCTACACCTGGAACACGCACACCGCATGCTCCAACTCGGCCAGGACGCCTACATCGGCTACTACGAACCTGGCCGGATCGTCGTTCGTACGCTGCTGACATGCCCGCGCGGCCGCGAACGCTGCCCGGACCCGCGGTCGGCATAGCGGGTACCCTCCTGGCCTCGAACGCTCATTGTGGTCCAAGAACTGTCCGCAGAGACCTACGAGACGCGTACCAACGCCGCGTACACACAAATCCGTGACCGCCGATTCGCCTCAGGAAAGCCAAACGCAGAGGCAAGCGCGCAGCCCCGACTGCCCGGAGTGCTGCCGCGTGTGCGGGTCGGACGCGAGGACGACCCGCACACGCGGGGAGCAGACGGACCAGGGGGCGGTTCGGGACGTGGTCGGGACCATCCCCGCATGTGTGGGGCCGAGCAGATCCGCAGCGACTCCGGCCTGGCGGACCGCGGACGATCCCCGCGGGTGCGGGGCCGAGCCCGCCAGAGCGGCCTCCAGCGGCCCGCGAACCGGACGATCCCCGCGGGTGCGGGGCCGAGCACGAATGACCCTGGATTCATCGCATACTCGCCGGACGATCCCCGCGGGTGCGGGGCCGAGGCCGGGGGTGGACATCTCCGGGCTGGACGGCAGCGGACGATCCCCGCGGGTGCGGGGCCGAGGACTCAAGGCCGTGCCGACGTCTTAAGACTCGGGGGACGATCCCCGCGGGTGCGGGGCCGAGCCGTCAGCCCGCCGGCCGACTACGCAGACACCCGGACGATCCCCGCGGGTGCGGGGCCGAGGGGAAGTACCCGGAGAGCCACCCGCGATAGACCGGACGATCCCCGCGGGTGCGGGGCCGAGGGCGGCCTCGAACACCTCCGCCAGCGAAGGCTCGGACGATCCCCGCGGGTGCGGGGCCGAGGCGCGCCGACAGCCCACAGAAGCCCCGGAAGCGGGACGATCCCCGCGGGTGCGGGGCCGAGTGCAGTGACGCACCGGGGGTTTTTGCTGTTGAGGGACGATCCCCGCGGGTGCGGGGCCGAGAAGAACGGCCACGCGCTCGGCGTCCCGACCGGCGGACGATCCCCGCGGGTGCGGGGCCGAGTCCGCCTGGAGACGGAAAGCGGCCCACCTGCCAGGACGATCCCCGCGGGTGCGGGGCCGAGCACCGGCAGGACATCGCGGAGCACCAGCAGTCCGGACGATCCCCGCGGGTGCGGGGCCGAGAGCGGGTGCGAATCATCCACGCAGGTCAGCGAGGGACGATCCCCGCGGGTGCGGGGCCGAGGCCAGCCTCTCCCAGACGGTCGCCTGGATCCGCGGACGATCCCCGCGGGTGCGGGGCCGAGCCGAGACTCGCGTACGGCATGACCGGACCTGCCGGACGATCCCTGCGGGTGCGGGGCCGAGGCCGCCTCCGCACCACCGAGCACCGCGCCGGGCGGACGATCCCCGCGGGTGCGGGGCCGAGAAGGAGGGCCACGCGCTCGGCGTGCCGACCGGCGGACGATCCCCGCGGGTGCGGGGCCGAGATCGTGCTGATGTCGCCCAAGTCGACCCGCGCCGGACGATCCCCGCGGGTGCGGGGCCGAGCAGCGACCGCCGCATGGCACCTGAGCAGGGAAGGGACGATCCCCGCGGGTGCGGGGCCGAGGACCACTCGATCGGAAGCAGATCCGGGTCAGAGGGACGATCCCCGCGGGTGCGGGGCCGAGGGCGGCCATCTCCGTCTGCGCGGCGGCGTGCGCGGACGATCCCCGCGGGTGCGGGGCCGAGCTTGGGTAGGCTCTGCTGCTCCGGGATGCTCCAGGACGATCCCCGCGGGTGCGGGGCCGAGCCACCCCGCAGGCAGACGCGACCGGTTCCCCCCGGACGATCCCCGCGGGTGCGGGGCCGAGGCAAGGGGCCCGGAAAGGCCCGTCTCCCACCCCGGACGATCCCCGCGGGTGCGGGGCCGAGGACGGGCGAGGGGTCAGCCCGGCGCTGATCGGGGGACGATCCCCGCGGGTGCGGGGCCGAGGATTCCGGTGAGGAGGGTGCGGCATCGGATGGAGGACGATCCCCGCGGGTGCGGGGCCGAGTCGCGGCGCGCGGAGCGGACGGCACCCCACCCCGGACGATCCCCGCGGGTGCGGGGCCGAGGTCCTCGCGGGTGACCTCCCGCGCGGTGCGCCAGGACGATCCCCGCGGGTGCGGGGCCGAGATGGATGCAGGTGAGAGAGGTCTGTCGACCATAGGACGATCCCCGCGGGTGCGGGGCCGAGCAAGTCGACGGCATCCGCGAAGTCACCGCCATCGGACGATCCCCGCGGGTGCGGGGCCGAGTCGTCGTTTGGGAACTCGACGGCGACCGGATGGGGACGATCCCCGCGGGTGCGGGGCCGAGACTTTTTGAGCTGGGGTTTTAGCGCGGGGTGGGGGTGTTTTCGTTTAGTTGGGTTTGTGGGCGGGCGGAGAGGATGAGGCCGTCGTAGTCGACTGGGCGCCAGCGGTCGCGGCCGGCGGTTCGGACGGCCCATCCTTGTTCGTTGGTGGCGGGTTCGACGAGTACGGCTTGTCCGTCTCCGATGCGGGTGGCGAGCAGTTCCCAGAGGCGGTCGCGTACGCGGCGGTTGGGGTTGCCTACGAACACGCCGGCGTGGACTTCGACCATCCAGCGTGTCAGGTGGCCTCGTAGGCCTTCGGGGGCGGCGATGAGCACGATGACGGTCATGGGGTTGGTGGTGTGAAGTCGGGGCCGATGATGGCGATGTGGTTGTCGGTGGGGTCGTGTGGTGTGGGCATGGTTGTGGACCAGTTGGTACCGCCGGGGACGGTGCCGAGGTGTTCGTCCCAGAGTTGGTTCGCTTCGGTGTCGTCGGTGTTGGGGCCGTGTGTGGTGAGGAGGGTTCTGACGTCGTCGACGATGTGGTTGAGGAGTTTGTCCCGGGCGATGTGGTCGCGGAGGGCGAGTCGGGCGTCGCGTTCTTCGGTGAGGCCGTTCTTGGTGAGGTCGAAGGCGAGGGGGATGGTGTATTGGGCTTTGTAGAGGTCGGCGATGTCCAGGACGAAGGACAGGGCGGTGCCGGTGTGGACGAAGCCGAGGCCGGGGCTGGCTCCCAGGCCGATGATGACGGCGTGGCAGATGCCGTAGAGGGCGGCGTTGGCGGCGGACAGGAGTCGGTTGAGGTCGTCGCCTGCGGCGTGGGGGTCGCCTGCTTTGTAGACGCGGCCGTTCCAGGGGACGCCGGTGCGGTCGGAGTGGGCGCGGTAGATCTTGCGTACGCGGGCGCCTTCGCGGCCTCGTAGCTGTTGCATGGTCAGGTTGCTGACGTCTTCGCCTGGGAAGCGCTTGGCGTACATGCAGCGGGCGACGGTGAGGCGTTCTTTGGGGCGGGTGACCAGCCATGCTTGGCGGTGGAGTAGTCCGGCTGCGCGGCTTGTGCCGAGTCCGGCTGCGTACATGCGGACGCCTTGTTCGCCGACCCAGCAGACGGTTGTGCCGGAGTCGGCGAGGAGTCGCATGGCGCCGTGGGTGACGCGGGTTCCGGGGCCGAGGAGTACGACGGCGACCATGGCGGCGGGGAGGCGTACGGTCTGCTGTTTGTTGATGATGACGACGGCGTTCTCGTCGCGGTCGAGGTGGCTGCGTTCGACGTAGACGCTGGATACGCGGTCGGTGAGGCGGTGTAGGTCCTGGGGGGCGGCCTTCCACCAGATGTCGGGCATTGTGTCAGCTCCTCTGGCGGAGCGGGGCGAGGGTGAGGAGGCCGCAGCCGTAGGCCTTGGAGGGGCCGATGCCGTTGAGGAGCCTGTCGCGGAACACCGCTGGGTCGGTGATGCGGAGGCGTCCTTCGAATGTCGCGGTGCGGGTGACGACCTGGTGGCGGTGTTTGCCGTCTCGTTTGTCGAAGGACAGGCGGGCTGAGGAGGTGAGGCGGACGTCCCGGGGTTGTTCTCCGGCGTCGTCGAGGGTGTCTTCGAGGTGGGGGGCTGGTGGGATGTCGAAGCCCCAGCGTGTGGTGCGGGTGAGGAACCAGTTGAGTTGTGCTGCGGGGGTGCGGTGTCCGATGCGGAAGCTGCGTTCGGTGCCTTCTTTGAGTTTCAGCTCTTGGTTCGCCGTCGGCTTCTGGGGGCGTTTGGTGTTCTGGACCGGGCTTGCGGTGAGGCGGAAGGCGAACTCGCGGCCGAGGGCGAGTTGTTCGAGGAGCGGGGTGTAGTCACGGACGATGTAGTGCTCGCCGTCGGCGTCGGGCCAGCCGGCGTCCTCGCGGAGGTGGTTCCAGTCTGGTCGGGAGGTGGTCAGGACGAGCAGGTGGGGGCGGTGGGGGTTGTCGGAGTCGAGCCGCCAGAGGGTGCGTTCCTGTTCGGGTGTGCTGGGCAGGCCGTTTTGGACGGCGGCGTGCATGGCGCGGGGGCTGCCCAGGAGTTCGCGGCTGCGGGCGCGCAGGGGGTTGATGCGGATGCGTGAGAGGTAGGGCATGAGAGTCACCAGCCCAGGAGGGCGAAGGGGTCGTGGCCGTCGTCTTCGGTAGGGGGAGCCTTCGGGTCGGGAGTGAGGCCGGTGGCGACACGGAGGTAGGTGTGTCGGACGCGGCGGTTGGCGAAGGCGCGCTTCTTCGGGGCGTAGGTGAGGGGGACGTCCTCGCGTACGTCGTCTCCGGTGGGGTCGTCGAGGGTGGCGGGGAGGTCGATATGCGCGGCGTTGCGGTGTTGGTGTCCCCACAGCTTTCGTGCGCGGGGCGGGATCTGCCACGGCTCGTTGGTGAGGGCGTCGTGGAGTGTGCCGGTGCGTAGGCCGAGGTTGACGGGATGGGTCGGGGGGCATGAACGGCGCCCCAGGGCGAGTGGGTAGGC
>NZ_WMLF01000229.1 GCF_014156695.1 Streptomyces durbertensis
GCCGCAGCGGACGCGGCGCCGCGGGCAGCTCCCGGCGGGCGCCCCTGGCCCGGGCGCACAGCCAGGCCGTCGCCTCCTCCGGGGGCATGGCGGCCGACACCAGCCAGCCCTGGACCGCGTCGCAGCCCAGGTCGCGCAGCCGCTCCCAGGTGCGGTCGTCCTCCACGCCCTCGGCGACCACCAACAGGCCGAGGGAGTGGGCGAGGTCGATGGTGCAGCGGACGATCTCGGCGTCCTGGGTGTCCACGGCGAGCCGGGCGACGAACGAGCGGTCGATCTTCAGTTCGCTGACCGGCAGTCGCCTCAGGTGCACCAGCGAGGAGTAGCCGGTGCCGAAGTCGTCCAGCGACATGCGCACGCCGTGGGCGGTGAGCCCGGCGAGGGTGGCGGCGGCCTGCTGCGGCTCGTCGAGCAGCACGTGCTCGGTGATCTCCAGTTGCAGCGCGGAGGCCGGCACCCCGTGCCGGGCGAGGCGGGCGGCGACGGAACCGGCGAAGCCGGGGGTGTGCACGTCGCGCGGCGAGATGTTGACGGCGACCGGCACCGGCAGACCCCGGGCGCGCCACTCGGCGACCTGCCGCAACGCCGTCTCCAGCACGTACTCGGTGAGCCGGGGCATCAGCCCGGAGGTCTCGGCGATGGCTATGAACTCGTCCGGCGGGACCTTCCCGCGCTCGGGATGCTCCCAGCGCACCAGCGCCTCCAGACCGGCCACCTGGCCGTCGAAGCGCACCTTGGGCTGGTAGTGGAGCTGGACCTCGCCGGCGTCCAGCGCGCGGCGCAGGTCGGCCAGCAGCCCGAGGCGGTCGGGGGTGTTGCCGTCCCGGTGCGAGTCGTAGACCTCGACGCCGGTGCGGTCCCGTTTGGCCTCGTACATGGCGACGTCGGCGCGGCGCAGCAGGCCCTCGGCCTCGGCGGCGTGGTCGGGGAAGACCGCGACCCCGGCGCTGGCCTCCAGCACCAGGGTGAGTCCGTCGAGGTCCAGCGGGGAGCCGAGGGAGGAGACGAGGGTGCGGGCGGCGCGCTGGGCGCTGGTGGCGGAGTCCGTGCGGGGCAGCAGGACGGCGAACTCGTCGCCGCCGAGCCGGGCCGCCTCGGCGCCGCGCGGCAGGGCGAAGCGGATGCGGTCGGCGATCTGGAGGAGCAGCCGGTCACCGGCGAGGTGACCGAGTGTGTCGTTCACCGACCGGAACCGGTCGAGGTCGATCAGGACGAGGGCGCATCGGGTGTTGTTCTGGTCGGCCTCGTCCAGCGCGGCCCAGGTGCGTTCCATCAGCCACATGCGGTTGGGCAGCCCGGTGAGCGGGTCGCGCATCTGCTCCTCCGCCCGGGCCCTGGCGATCCACAGTGTGGCGTCCAGGGCGATCAGCGGGATCGCGAAGAGCGGCAGCAGCAGCGGCATGTGGGTCGCGACCACCACGATCAGCGGGGAGATGCCCAGCAGCGCCACGCACACCAGGCCCTGCCGGACCAGCGCGACCCGGGTCGCCGTCGGCAGCCCGCCGCGCGGGGTGAGGCAGAACCACAGCAGCAGCCGGGTCACCAGCAGATAGGTGCAGGCCGCGACTAAGACCTCCGGAAGCGCGGCCCAGTTCCAGTCGGCGGGCAGCCAGGGCGCCTCCACCGACGGGTGGGTGCCGAAGGCGCTCATGGTGAGCGCGGAGGCGCCGATGCCGAGGATGTCCGCGCCGCCGTGCACCAGCGCCTCCCGCCAGCGGCTGCGCCGGGCGGCGGCCACCAGGACCACCAGCGCGAGGCTGACCAGCGCGGCCGGCACCCAGCCGTACAGCAGCAGCACCGCCAGGGTCAGCGAGGCTCCCGACCCCGTACCGCCCCACCAGCGCTCCCGGCCGAGCGCCACCAGGTGGCCGACGATGATGCCGGTGAGCACCGCCAGGCCCCAGCCGACCGTCGCCCCGGGGAAGAGCGCGCGGCCCTGGTCGACGACGCGGTAGACGCCGATCAGCAGCGCGACCGCGGCGCCCAGCACCACAAAGGGCGTCAGGACCGGGCCGGGCAGCGGGAACGAGCGCCTGCGCCGCGGTTGCCGGCCGTCGCCGCCCGCCCGCTCCGGGGTCGCCGCACGCGGGGAACCGGGACCGGGTCGGCGGGCGCCGCCCCGCGGACCGCGATCCTCGGATGTGTGCTGCATGCGCGTCCCTCTCCCGGCCGTCGGTGCCCACGCCACGGCAGGCGCACGGTTCAACCCTAGGCGGAGAAGGGCCGCATGGGCAGCATTCGCCTCGGGTTGCCCGAATCCCTACCTCGTCGGCACGGGTCCGGGGTGACTCCCCGTCACCCGGCGGCCCCCGAGGCCCGGTTGGGTCGGGCTCCGCGCGGCCGGTCGAAGCGGCCCCGCCGTGGCGGCGTCCGGTCGAACGTTACCGGCCCGGCCGTCACTCGGCCGGATTCACCGCCGAATCCCGTGCCTCGTCCGGTCCGCGCTCCAACAGCACGGTGAGTCCGCCGTCATCAAGAATCGGTACCTTCAACTGCACCGCCTTGTCGTACTTCGAACCAGGACTGGCGCCCGCAACGACAAAATCGGTCTTCTTCGACACCGATCCGGTCACCTTCGCGCCGAGCTGCTGGAGCGCCTCCTTCGCGGCGTCCCTCGTGTACGACTCAAGTGTGCCCGTCACCACGATCGTGAGACCGTCCAGCGGTCGGGGGCCGGTCTCCTCGCCGCCCTCCTCCTCCGTGCGCACCCCGGCGGCCCGCCAGCGCTCCACGATCTCGCGGTGCCACTCCTCGGCGTACCAGGCCTTGAGCGAGGCCGCGATGATGTCGCCGACGCCCGGCGTGCCCGCCAGCTCCTTCTCGTCGGCCGCGAAGATCCGGTCCAGCGACCGGAACTCCCTGGCCAGCGCCTCGGCGGCGACCGGGCCGACGTGCCGGATGGACAGGCCCGTCAGGACCCGCGCCAGCGGGCGGCTCTTCGCCTCCTCGATGTTCCGCAGCATGGCGAGGGTGTTCTTGCGCGGCTCGCCGGCCTGGTTGGCGAAGAGCGTGACGACCTTCGGCTCGCCGGTCTTCGGGTCCGTCTTCGGCAGCCCGCTGTCCTGGTCGAGCACGTGTGTCTTGATCGGCAGCAGCTCCTCGACCGTGAGGTCGAACAGCCCGCCCTCGTCGCGCAGCGGCGGGGTGTCCGGCTCCAGCGGCTGGGTGAGCGCCGTGGCGACGACGTAGCCGAAGTGCTCGATGTCCAGCGCCTTGCGGCCGGCCAGGTAGAACAGCCGCTCCCGCAACTGCGCCGGGCACGACCGGGCGTTCGGGCAGCGGACGTCGATGTCGCCCTCCTTGGCCGGGCGCAGCTCGCTGCCGCAGTCCGGGCAGTGCGAGGGCATCACGAACTCGCGCTCGCTGCCGTCCCGCAGGTCGACCACCGGGCCGAGGATCTCCGGGATGACGTCCCCCGCCTTGCGCAGCACCACCGTGTCCCCGACGAGCACGCCCTTGGCCTTGACGACGTCCTGGTTGTGCAGCGTCGCGAACTCCACCTCGGAGCCGGCGACCGTCACCGGCTCGACCACCGCGTACGGCGTGACCCGGCCCGTGCGGCCGACGCCGACGCGGATGTCCACCAGCCTGGTGTTCACCTCCTCGGGCGCGAACTTCCAGGCCAGGGCCCAGCGCGGCGCGCGGGACGTGGAGCCCAGGCGGCCCTGGAGCGGGATCTCGTCCAGCTTGATCACCGCGCCGTCGATCTCGTAGCCGAGCTGCCTGCGGCGGACCTCGGCGTCCTCGATGAACTCCCGCACCCCGGCCAGGTCGTCGACCACCCGGTTGTGCGCGGGCACCGGCAGCCCCCACGAGGCCAGCAGCTCGTACGCCTGCGACAGCCGCTCGATGCTCATGCCCTCCAGGGCACCGATGCCGTGCACCAGCAGGTGCAGCGGACGCTCGGCCGTCACCCGGGGGTCCTTCTGGCGCAGCGAACCGGCGGCGGCGTTCCTCGGGTTGGCGAACGGCGGCTTGCCCTCGGCGACCAGCCTGGCGTTCAACTCGGCGAAGCTCTCCATCGGGAAGTACACCTCCCCTCGGATCTCCACCAGGTCCGGGACCCGGTCGCCGGTCAGGCGCTGCGGCACCTCGCCCAGCGTGCGCACGTTGGGCGTGATGTCCTCGCCGGTGCGGCCGTCTCCGCGGGTGGCGGCCCGCACCAGGCGGCCGCGCTCGTAGGTGAGGTTGACCGCCAGGCCGTCGATCTTGTGCTCGCACAGCAGGTGGAAGGGCAGGCCCTCCAGCTCCCGGGCGAGGCGGTCGGCCCAGGCGTCCAACTCGGCGGCGTCGAAGGCGTTGTCCAGCGAGAGCATGCGCTGCCGGTGCTCGACGGCGGTGAACTCCGTCTCGTAGCGGCCGGCCACCCGCTGCGTCGGCGACTGCGGGGTGCGCAGCTCGGTGTGCCGCTCCTCCAGCTCCTCAAGCTCCCGCATCAGCCGGTCGAACTCGGCGTCGCTGACGACGGGGGCGTCCTTCACGTAGTAGCGGAAGCGGTGCTCCTCGACCTGCTCGGCGAGCAGCGCGTGCCGCTCCCGCGCCTCGGCCGGCACGGATGAGTGCTGTTCGACGGCCACCGTCGTTTCCTCCCGTTACTCGGTGGGCGCCCCGGAACGCCGGGGCACCCGTCACTCAGGGTCGTCAGCGAGGGATCTCGCCGCACTGACGCAGTGCGCGAGGGCCCGGCGGGCGTACTCCGGGCTCGCGCCCGCGAGACCGCACGCCGGGGTGACCACCACAGAGGCCGCCAGGCTCTCGGGGGACAGCCCCAACCTGCGCCAGAGCGATCTGACACCCATGACGCTACCGGCAGGGTCTGACAATCCCGCCGAGGCCGGCTGTGTCGACGAGGCCGCCGGGGGAACGGCCGGAACCACTCCGGCGAACAGCGCGGTGCCGCCCTCCACGGCCTCCCCCAGCGCGTCGAAGTCACGCTCGGTGACCAGCGAGAAGTCGAACGAGACGCCCGTCGCGCCGGCCCGGCGCAGCAGCGCGAACGGCACGTCGGGCGCGCAGGAGTGCACCACGACCGGCACCCCGGCCGCACCGGCCCGCTCCGTCAGCTCCCGCAGCGCGCCCTCCACCACCGCGCGGTCCACGGCCCGGTGGGTGCGGTAGCCGCTGGCCGTCGGCACCCGGCCGAGCAGCACGGCCGTAAGCGACGGCTCGTCGAGCTGGAGGACCGGTTCGGCGCCCGGCAGTCGGCGCCGCAGCTCCGCCAGATGCGACCGCAGCCCCTCGCCCAGCGAGGCGACCAGGTCACGGCAGGCGCCGGGGTCGCCCAGCATGGCCTCGCCGTTGCGCCGTTCGAGCGACGCGGCCAGCGTCCACGGACCGACCGCCGACACCTTCAGCGGGCCGGCGTAGCCCTGCGCGAACTCCTCCAGCGCGTCCAGGTCCTCACCCAGCCAGGAGCGGGCGCGCGCGGTGTCCCGCCCGGGGCGGTCCCCGAGCCGCCAGCCGCTCGGCTCCACCCGCGCGTACAGCTCGACCAGCATGCCGGCCGTCCGGCCGATCATGTCGGCTCCGGGCCCGCGGGCGGGCAGCTCGGGCAGGTGGGGCAGCGCCTCCAGGGTGCCCATGACGGTACGGGCCGCCTCCCGCGCGTCGCCCCCGGGCATGGACCCCACCCCGGTGGCCGCGGCCGGCCCCCAACTGAACCTCGACGTCTCGCTCACGGCGGAAGCCTACGGAAGACCGGCCGCGGCCCGCCGCCTCACCCGGTCGGGCGAACGCTCAGGTCCACGATCTCCGAGCCGCGCGGCAGGTCGAGCGCCGTCAGCACGGTCGTCGCCACCGACTCCGCCGTCATCCAGCGGGCCGGGTCGTACGCGCGGCCCTCCTGCTGGTGCACCTTGGCCTGCATCGGGGTGGCGGTCCGGCCCGGGTAGACGCTGGTGACGCGGACCCCGGCCGCCGCCTCCTCCGCGCGCAACGCGTCGGCGAGCGCCTTGAGTCCGTGCTTGCTGGCCGCGTAGGCGCCCCAGTTCCCGTTGGTCCGCAGGCCCGCACCGGAGTTGACGAAGACCACGTGGCCGCGGGCCAGCCGCAGCTGCGGCAGCAGCAGCCGGGTCAGCTCTGCCGGGGCGACCAGGTTCACCGCGAGCGTGGCGTCCCAGACCTTGGGCGTCAGCTCCTCGACCCGGCCCAGTTCGACCACTCCGGCGACGTGCAGCAGCGAGTCCAGCTCGCCGGGCAGGCTCTGGTGTCCGAACGCCCAGGAGAGCCGGGTCGGTTCGGCCAGGTCGCCGACGAGGGTGCGGACCTCGCCGCCGGCCCCGGAGAAGTGCTCGACGAGCTGCCTGGCCCGACCGGCGTCCCGGGCGAGCAGCCAGACCTCGTCGCCGCGTGCGAGCAGCATTCGGGTGACGGCCTCTCCGATGCCCGAACCCGCGCCTGTGATGAGATGCGTAGCCATCCGGCCATGATCCCGCACCCGCCCGGCGGCGGGACAGGGCGCCCCCAGCGCCCCGGCGGCGCCCGGCGCGCGCGCCGGTGCGCGCCGTACAAGCCGCACAGGGGGGACGCCGGCACGCCTCGTTCGGGCTGCTGGCATGCTGCTGGCCGGGCGGCGCGCGATCGGCCGCGTCGGTATGCTGCTCGAGCGGAACAGACATTCCGCACAAACACCCACGGATTGACGGGGTCAGACATGGGAAAGCGCACGTCGTTCGGCTCCCGGGACATCGGGATAGACCTCGGGACCGCCAACACCCTGGTGTACGCCCGCGGCAAGGGCGTCGTCCTGAACGAACCCTCCGTCGTCGCGGTGGACTCGCGCACCGGGCAGGTCCGCGCCGTGGGTTCCGAAGCCCAGCAGTCGATGGGCAGAACCCCCGGCTCCATCGTCGCCACCAGACCCCTGGCCGGCGGAGTCATCAGTGATCTCGACGCGGCCGAGGCGATGCTGCGCCGCTTCATCCGCAAGGCACGCCCCGCCCGCACCAGGGCGCCCCGCGTCATCATCTGCGTCCCCAGCGGCATC
The DNA here is from genome assembly GCF_014156695.1 of Streptomyces durbertensis. Classification (GTDB taxonomy): domain Bacteria; phylum Actinomycetota; class Actinomycetes; order Streptomycetales; family Streptomycetaceae; genus Streptomyces; species Streptomyces durbertensis. The sequence goes on from NZ_WMLF01000229.1 coordinate 6,986, forward strand.
ACCGAGGTGGAGCGGCAGGCCGTCCTCCAGACCGCCGCCCGCGCCGGCGCCCGCTCGGTGCACCTGGTGGAGGAGCCGATGGCCGCGGCGATCGGCGCCGGACTGCCGGTCTACGAGCCCCAGGGCTCGATGGTCGTGGACATCGGCGGCGGCTCCACCGAGGTCGCCGTGATCTCCCTCGGCGGGACCGTGACCTCCTGCTCCTCCCGCGTCGCCGGCGACACCATCGACGCCACCATCGCCGCCTACATCCACCGCGAGCACTCCATCACCATCGGCGAGCGCACCGCGGAACGGATCAAGACGGCCCTCGGCCAGGGCGCCGGCATCCAGGTACGCGGCCGGGACAAGACGAGCACGCTCCCCAAGTACGTCGACCTCACCACCGACGAACTGCTGGAGGTCATCGAACCGGCGGTCCGCTCGATCGTCGAGGTCGTGGCCTCCGCCTTCGACGACTGCCCGCCCGAGCTGTACGGGGACATCATGGAGCGCGGCATCGTGCTCACCGGCGGCGGCGCCCTGCTGTACGGCCTGGACGAGCGGATCTCCCGGGAGACCGGCATGCCCGTCGTCGTCGCCGACGACCCGCTGACCTGCGTCGCGCTCGGCACCGGCCGCTGCCTGGAGGAGTACGACAAGCTCGTCGGCCTCTTCGGCTCCCGCCCCCTGCTGACCACCGCCGCGTGACCCGACCGGCCGACGCCGGGTGTTTGACGACGGCCGTGGGCGGCTAGGAGAGGAAGGTAAGCGCAGCTAACACCACAAAGCGTGCTGCGCCGGCATATCGCCCATACCAGAACAGACTCACACCACCAGCGAAAGTGAGTGGTCCACGGATGTACGCCGTCAAGAGCACCCTTCCCGACGACGATCTCAAGGTGGTGGGCGAGGCCCTCCAGGGCGCCCTGGTCGACCTCGTCGACCTCTCCCTCGTGGCCAAGCAGATCCACTGGACTGTCGTCGGCCCGCGCTTCCGCTCCATCCACCTCCAGCTCGACGAGGTCGTCGACACCGCCCGGCAGTACAGCGACACGGTCGCCGAGCGGGCTTCCGCCCTCGGTGTCGCCCCCGACGGCCGCTCCACGACCGTCGCCGCCGACACCGGCGTCAGCGGCGTCCCGGAGGGCTGGCAGCAGGACCGCGACGCGGTCTCCACGATGGTCGACGCGCTCAGCACGGTCGTCGCGCGGATGCGCGAGCGGATGACCGCCACCGGCAAGGTCGACCCCGTCACCGAGGACATCTTCATCGGGCTGACCGGCGAGCTGGAGAAGCACCACTGGATGTTCCAGGCCGAGAACGGCAGGTAACCCCGGCCCGGCCCCGACGCCCATCGCCCCCTCGCCCGCCGGCGAGGGGGCGATGGG
>NZ_WMLF01000023.1 GCF_014156695.1 Streptomyces durbertensis
GGGTGGGGCTAGCCCCACCCGGCAACGGGTGGCCGGCCGGCTTCAGCCACGCGGCGGCCGGTGACAGCCTCGGGGTATGGCTGAGACCACCGCACTTGTCGGCACCGCACCGCACGTCCGCACCCGCGCCGATTCGCCCCCGGGGCGTTTCTGGCGCGACGTCGCCTACCTGCTCGCCGGGCTGCCGATCGGCGTCGTCGCCTTTGTGCTCGCGGTGACCGGCTTCACGCTCGGGGTGGGCACGGTGGTCGTCTGGATCGGGTTGCCGGTGCTGGTGGGGACGCTGGTCGTCGCGCGCTGGTTCGCGGCGACGGAACGCTGGAGGGTGGCGTCCACCACCGGCAGACCGCTGCCCGCGCCCGTCTACCGCCGGGTGGCCGGCGACGGGCCGGCGCGCCACCTTCGCGTGCTGCTCGACCCGCAGGCGTGGCGGGACCTGCTGCACATGGTGCTGGCCTTCCCGCTGCGGGTGGTCGGCTTTGTGGTGGCGACGGTGTGGACGATCGGCGGTTTCGGAGGGCTGACCTACGCGCTGTGGTCGTGGTCGCTGCCGCGGGGGGAGGACAACGTGGGGCTGGCGGAGTTGATGTTCGGCACCTCGTCGCGGCTCGCGGATGTCGGCGTGCACACGGGCATCGGCGTGGTGCTGCTGCTCACCGCCGTGCCGGCGCTGCGTGCCCTCACCGCGACGCAGGCGGGCCTCGCCCGGCTCCTGCTGACCGCGCCGGGCGCGGGCCCCACGTCCTCGGCCCGCTGACGCGGGCCTTCTCGCCGCCCCTCCGCCGCGCGCGGCGGCCGAGCGGCGCATCCGCGGTCCGCATCCGGAGGAGGAGCATGGAGTGCCGTTTCCGCTCGCGTAGCGCGGTCCGTGTGTGCTGTCGGCGCCGCCGGCCCGCAGGGTGCAGGGTGGAGGGATGGAGCTGGCAGCTGAGCTACGCAGGAGCGTGCGCGGGGACGTCGAGTTCGACGCGGCGAGCCGCGCGCTGATGACGATGGACGCGTCCAACTACCGGCGGGTGCCGGTGGGGGTGGTGGCGCCGCGTGACGCGGAGGACGTGGCGGCCGCGCTCGCGGTCTGCCGCGCGCACGACACGCCGGTGGTGCCGCGCGGCGGCGGCACCAGCATCGCCGGGCAGGCCACCGGAACCGGCGTGGTGCTGGACTTCACCCGGCACATGAACCGGATCGTCTCGCTCGAACCGGAGGCCGGCCGGGCGGTCGTCCAACCGGGCGTGGTGTGGGACGACCTCCGCCGGGCCGCCGCCCGCCACGGGCTGACCTTCGGTCCCGACCCCTCCACCCACAGCCGCTGCACGATCGGCGGCATGGTCGGCAACAACTCGTGCGGCTCGCACTCCGTCGCCTGGGGGACGACCGCCGACAACGTGCGTGCGCTCGACGTGCTCACCTACGGCGGCGAACGGGTGCGGCTCGCCCCAGGCGGCGACGACGTGCCGGCGGGCCTGCGCGACCCGGCCCGCGCGCTGGTGCGGGAGGAACTGGCCCGGCTGCGCACCGGCTTCCCCGACCTGCCTCGCCGCATCTCCGGCTACGCGCTGGACGAGCTGCTGCCGGAGAAGGGCGAGAACTGGGCGCGGGCGTTCACCGGCAGCGAGGGCACGCTCGGCGTGCTGACCGAGGCGACCGTCACCCTGGTCGAGCCGCCCGCCGCCCGGGTGCTGGCGGTGCTCGGCTACCCGGACGAGACGGCGGCGGCCGAGGCCGCGCCGCGGCTGCTGCGGTTCGGCCCGCTGACCGTGGAGGGCATGGCGGACGACCTGGTCAGCGACGCCGCCCGGCTGCTGCTGCCACGCGGCGGCGCCTGGCTGTTCGTGGAGGTCGGCGGGACGGACCCGGCCGCCGCCGAGGCCGCCGCCGACGAACTGCGCCGCGCGGCCGCCGACGGCGTCACCGACTCCACCGTGCTCACCGAGTCCGCCGCCCAACGGGCGCTGTGGCGGGTGCGGGAGGACGCCTCCGGCACGGCCACCCGGATGCCGGACGGCAGCGAGGCGTGGCCCGGTTGGGAGGACTGCGCCGTACCGCCGGCCAGACTCGGCGCCTACCTGCGGGACTTCCGCGCGCTGATGGCCGAGCACGGCCTGCGCGGACTGCCGTACGGGCACTTCGGCGACGGCTGCATCCACGTACGCATCGACTTCGATCTCCTCTCCCGCGACGGGGTGGCCCGTTTCCGCCGCTTCTCCACGGAGTTGGCGGACCTGGTCGTCGCGCACGGCGGCTCGCTGTCCGGCGAGCACGGCGACGGGCAGGCCAGGGCGGAGCTGCTCCCGGCCATGTACGGTCCCGAACTCGTCGGCCTCTTCGGCCGGTTCAAGGACCTGTGGGACCCGGCGGGCAGGCTGAACCCCGGCATCCTGGTCCGACCCGCCCGGCTCGACGACAACCTGCGCTTTGCCGTGCTGCCCAAGGAGCCGGTGGTCACCGAGTACGCCTACCCGCACGACGGCGGCGACTTCTCGGCGGCCGTGCGGCGCTGCGTGGGCGTCGCGAAGTGCCGCGACACCGCCGCCGGGCCGAACGTGATGTGCCCCTCGTTCCGGGCCACCGGCGAGGAACGGCACTCCACGCGCGGCCGGGCGCGGCTGCTGCACGAGATGCTGGCCGGCGAGGTGGTGACCGACGGCTGGCGCTCGCCCGAGGTGCTGGAAGCGCTTGACCTGTGCCTCTCCTGCAAGGGCTGCCGCAGCGACTGCCCCGTGGGTGTCGACATGGCGACCTACAAGGCGGAGTTCCTGCACCACCACTACAAGGGCCGGCGCCGGCCGGCCGCCCACCACAGCATGGGCGGCCTGCCGCGCTGGCTGCGGCTGGCGGACGCCCTGCGTGCGGCGCCGGCGCTGAACGCGGCGGCGGGCGTGCCGCCGCTGGCCGCGCTCGCCAAGCGGCTCGGCGGCATCGCGCCCGAACGTGCGATCCCACCGCTGGCGCCCGTGCCGTTCACCCGGTGGTGGCGGGCGCAGCCGGACCGCCGCCGTCAGCCGGACGGCGGGAGGGTGGCGCTCTGGCCCGACACCTTCACCAACTACCTCTCACCCGAGGCCGGTTCGGCGGCCGTGGCGGTGCTGAACGACGCGGGGCTGGGGATCGCGGTGCCGCCGCGGCAGGTCTGCTGCGGACTGACGTACGTCTCCACCGGCCAACTCGACCGGGCGCGCGCGACGATGCGCCGCACACTCGACCGGATGGAACCGGCGATCCGCGCGGAGCTGCCCGTCACGGTCCTGGAACCGCCGTGCGCCGCCGCCCTCCGCACCGACCTGCCCGAACTGCTGCCGGACGACCCGCGGGCCCGGCAACTCGCGCGTCTGGTCAGGACGTTCGCGGAGACCATCGAGCTGTACGCGCCGGACTGGGAGCCGCCGCGCGTCGACCGCCCGGTGACCGGCCAGACCCACTGCCACCAGCACGCCGTCCTCGGCGACGCCGCCGAGCGGCGGCTGCGCGAACGAGCGGGCCTGCAAGGCGACTTGGTGGCAGGCTGCTGCGGCTTGGCGGGCAACTTCGGTTTCGAGAAGGGGCACTTCGAGGTCTCGAAGGCCTGTGCGGAGGACGTCCTGCTGCCGGCGGTGCGGGCTGCCGACTCCTCGGCGGTGGTCCTCGCGGACGGCTACTCCTGCCGCACGCAGCTGGGCCAGCTCGCCGACGTCCGCAGCCGACACCTCGCCGAGGTCCTTGCCGAGCATCTTCCGCGCTGAACGCCGGAGTGCCAGATGCCGGTCAGGGGGTGCGGCGGAGGGCGAGGATGTTGTCGGTGACGGTCGCGGTCTGGCCCTGCGGGCCGGTGGCGACGCGCTGCGGTGCGTGGCAGCGCTCGACGTGCCAGCCGTCGTCCTCCAGTTCCAGGGAGGCGAGGACCTGCTCGGGGGTGGGGAAGCGGACGTCCTCGCCGGTCTGCCAGGACCAGGGGGCGACCGAGGCGTGCTCCACGATGACCAGCAGGCCGCTGTCGGCCACGGACTCGGCGGCGCGGCGCAGCACCCGGGTGCGGGGGATGTCCAGCGGCGTGTGGAAGTAGGCGGCGCTGACCAGGTCGAAGCGGCCCGTGGGGAAGGTTTCGGCCAGGTCGTGACGTGCCGGGTGGACGCGGTCGGCCACGCCGCGGTCCCGGGCCCCCTCGGCGACCCGGTCGAGCGCGGTCCGGGAGACGTCGACGGCGGTGACGTCCCAGCCGTGGGCGGCGAGCCAGAGCGCGTCGCCGCCGTGGCCGCAGCCCAGGTCCAGTGCGGTGCCGGGGGTGGGGGCGAGGGTGGCGAGTACGTCTTCCAGGACGGCGTTGGGCTTTGTTCCGAGTCGGGCATCGAGGCCGGAGTAGTGGTTCTCCCAGAACGTCGTCGAGTCGGTGTGGGTGCGCATGGGTGCGGCTCCTTGGCTGTTCCGAGTGAGGGTGGGCGGGGCGACGGCGTCGGCCCGCTGTGTCGACGGTGCGCCCCGGGGCCCACCGGTTGCAAAGGTTCTTGCCGATTCGGCAAGCTGGGGAGATGCACGGGACGAGCAAGGACGTTTTGGAGGCGGTCGGGCCCCGGTTGCGCGAGCTTCGGCGGCGACGCGGCTTCACCCTGGCCGACCTCTCCGCGCGGACCGGGATCAACGAGAGCACGCTGTCCCGGCTCGAAGGCGGGCAGCGCAAGCCGACCCTGGAACTGCTGCTGCCGCTCGCCGAGGTCTACGCCGTACCGCTGGACCACCTGGTGGGCGCGCCCCGAACCGGGGACCCGCGCATCCACCTGCGTCCGGTGACCCGGGACGGCCTGACCTATGTGCCGCTCAGCCAGCCCGGCGGCGTGCAGGCGCACAAGCTCCTCATCCCGCCCAGGCCCGAGGTGGAGCCGGAGTTGGCGACGCACGAGGGCTTCGAGTGGCTGTACGTGCTGGCCGGCCGGCTGCGTCTGCTGCTGGGAGACCAGCGCCTGGTGCTGAAGCCGGGCGAGGCCGCCGAGTTCGACACCCACGTGCCGCACTGGCTCGGCCCCGACGACAACCGTGCCGTCGAACTCCTCGTCCTCTTCGGGCATCAGGGTGAGCGGGCCCACCTCAGGGCCCGCACCCCCTGAGCTCCCGCCGCCAGGGCGGGCGGCACCTCACCCCGCGGCCGTCCTGCGGGAGACGGCGGCCTCGGTTTCGGCCATGACCAGGTCCCGGTGGACGGCGGCGGCCGCCGTGATGCCGGCAGCCATGGCGACCGGGACACCCGCCATCAGGTCGGTGACGTTGCCGGCTGCCCACACGCCGGGTACGCCGGTGAAGCCCGACGCGTCGACCTGGAGATGCTCTCCCACTCCCATGGGGTGTTCCCGGACCGTCACGCCGAGGTCGTCGAGGAAGCCGGTGCGGGCGACGGACCGCGGGGTGACCACCAGTTCCCGCACCGGCACCACGACTCCCGACGCCAGCCGTGCTCCGGCGAGCCGGTCGGCTTCGTCGATCTCCAGGCCCGTGACCTCGCCGTCGACCACGGCGACGCCCAGCGCGGCGAGTTGCTCCCACTGCTCTTCCGTGAGCTCCGGGCCGGTGTGCCGGAACAGCGTGACGTCGTCGGACATCCGGCTGAACAGCTGTGCCTGGTGGAAGGTGCCCAGGACGCCGATCGCCTGGTCGCGCGCCTCCCACCCGTGGCAGTACACGCAGTGCAGTACGTCGCGGCCCCACCGCTCGGCCAGTCCGGGCACGGCGGGCAGCTCGTCGACCAGGCCGGCGGTCACCAGGAGCCTGCGGGCCCGCACCCGGTGTCCGTCCTCGGTGGTGACCGCGAACGCCGTGTCGTCCCGGTGGACGCCGGTGACCCGGCCCGGGACGACCCGGCCGCCGTAGGAGCTGACCTCCTCGCGTCCCCGCCGCAGCAGTTCCAGCGGGGAGATCCCGTCGCGGCCGAGGATTCCGTGGACGCCGGCGTCCACGGCCGGGGCGTTGCGGGGCTCGCCCGAGTCGATCACGAGCACCGACCGGCGGACGCGGGCCAGGTTGAGGGCGGCGGAGAGGCCGGCCGCACCGCCGCCGACCACCACGACGTCCCAGGTGCGGTCGCCGGCTTCTGTCATGCCGAAGGTCATGTCGAAGTTGTCCATGCCGCCCACCGTGCGGCTGGTCTGCGGCGGATCGCAAAAAGTGATGCTGTTTCGGCAACTCCGTGGCCCTAAGTGAGTCAGGGCTGAGGGAGGGAACAGGCCGTTGCCAGCGAAAAACATGCAGGCGTGCTTGATTGTTCCTGGCGGGCGTGCCACGCTGACGCCGACTCCAACAAGGGAGGACCGGCGTGCTCCGCATCGGGAACGCCTCCGGCTTCTACGGCGACCGCTTCGACGCCCTCGCCGAGATGCTCACCGGGGGACCGCTCGACGTCCTGACCGGCGACTACCTGGCCGAGCTGACCATGCTCATCCTCGGTCGGGACCGGCTGAAGGACCCGTCCCGCGGCTACGCGAAGACGTATCCGCGACAGCTGGAACACGGTCTGCGGCTGGCACACGAGCGCGGCGTCCGGCTGGTCAGCAACGCCGGCGGGCTCAACCCTGCCGGACTCGCCGAAGCCGTACGCGAGTTGGCGCGACGCCTCGGTGTGCCGGTCCGGGTGGCGCACGTCGAAGGGGACGACCTCAGCGGGCGGGACTGGGGCGCCGGCGTGCTCACCGCCAACGCCTACCTCGGCGGCGCCGGCATCGCCGCCTGCCTGCGGGAGGGCGCGGACGTGGTGATCACCGGAAGGGTCTGCGACGCCGCGCTGGTCAGCGGCGCCGCCGCCGCACACCACGGCTGGGCGGACGACGACTGGGACGCGCTCGCCGGGGCCACCGCCGCCGGGCACGTCCTGGAGTGCGGCACCCAGGCGACCGGCGGCAACTACGCCTTTCTCGACGAGATATCCGACCCCCTCCGCCCCGGCTTCCCGCTCGCCGAGATCCACGCCGACGGCAGCAGCGTCATCACCAAGCACCCGGGAACGGGCGGTGCGGTGACCGTCGGCACGGTCACCGCCCAACTCCTCTACGAGACGGACGGCGCGCGCTACCTCGGTCCCGACGTCACCACGCGGCTCGACACCGTGCGGCTCGACCAGCAGGGCGCGGACCGGGTGCGGATCAGCGGGGTGCGCGGCGAGGCACCGCCGCCGACGCTGAAGGTCGGGCTGACCCGGCTCGGCGGTCACCGCAACGAGGTGGTCTTCGTCCTCACGGGACTGGACGTCGAGCGCAAGGCCGAGCTGGTGAAGGCGCAGCTCTGCGACGCCCTGCGGGGACGTGAACCGGCAGAGATGCGCTGGACGTTGGCGCGCACCGACCACCGCGACGCCGCCGGGCAGGAGGAGGCGAGCGCCCTGCTGAGGCTCGTGGTGCGCGACAGCGACGCCGAACGGGTCGGACGGGCGGTCGGCGCGGCGGCGGTGGAGCTGGCGCTGGCGAGCTACCCCGGCTTCCACCTCACGGCGCCGCCGGGGAACGCCGCGCCCTACGGCGTCTTCGCGAGCGCGTACGTGCCGGCGGCGGACGTTCCGCACACCGCCGTGCTGCCAGGCGGGCGGCGGCAGCCCGTGGCGCCCCCGTCGAAGACGCTTGTCCCCGAGTCCGTCCCCGAGCCGCCGCTGCCCGCGCCGCCCCCGTCCGGGCCCACCCGTCGGGCGCCGCTCGGCCTGGTGGCCGGGGCCCGCAGCGGCGACAAGGGCGGGAACGCCAACCTCGGCGTGTGGGCGCGCGACGAACCGGGCTGGCGCTGGCTCGCCCACACCCTCACCGTCGCCAGGCTGCGCGAACTGCTGCCGGAGACCGCCGAACTGCCTGTCACCAGGCACGTGTTGCCGAACCTTCGGGCGCTGAACTTCGTCATCGAGGGCCTGCTCGGCGAGGGCGTCGCCAGCCAGGCCCGCTTCGACCCGCAGGCCAAGGCGCTGGGCGAGTGGCTGCGGGCCCGCGAACTGGACGTCCCGGAGGAGCTGTTGTGACCGTCCTGCCCACCGCGCTCGACACCGGCGGCCCCGAGTACACGGCCAACCGCGCGGCGATGCTCGACAAGCTGGCCGAACTCGCCGCCGAGCACGGCAAGGCGCTCTCCGGTGGCGGAGAGAAGTATGTCCGCCGCCACCGGGACCGGGGGAAGCTGCCGGCCAGGGAGCGGATCGAGCTGCTGCTCGACCCGGACACCCCGTTCCTCGAACTCTCCCCGCTCGCCGGCTGGGGCAGCGACTACACCGTGGGCGCCTCCCTGGTCACCGGCATCGGCGTGGTGGAGGGCGTGGAGTGCCTGGTCACCGCCAACGACCCGACCGTGCGCGGCGGCGCCAGCAACCCGTGGACCCTCCGCAAGGCGCTGCGCGCCAACGAGATCGCCTTCGCCAACCGGCTGCCGGTGATCTCCCTGGTGGAGTCCGGCGGCGCCGACCTGCCCAGCCAGAAGGAGATCTTCATACCCGGCGGCGCGCTGTTCCGGGACCTCACCCGGCTGTCCGAGGCCGGCATCCCGACCATCGCCGTCGTCTTCGGCAACTCCACGGCGGGCGGCGCCTACGTGCCCGGCATGTCGGACCACGTCATCATGGTGAGGGAACGCTCCAAGGTGTTCCTCGGCGGGCCGCCGCTGGTGCGGATGGCCACCGGCGAGGAGGCCGACGACGAGGAGCTGGGCGGAGCGGAGATGCACGCCGCCACGTCCGGCCTCGCCGACCACCTCGCGGAGGACGAGCCGGACGCCCTGCACCGGGCCCGCCGCGTCGTCGCCCGCCTCAACTGGCGGAAGGCACAGCCCGATCCGCCGCCCGCCGAGCCACCGAGGCACGACCCGGAGGAGCTGCTGGGCGTGGTCCCCGGCGACCTGCGGACACCGTTCGACCCCCGCGAGGTGATCGGCCGGATCGTCGACGACTCGGACTTCGACGAGTTCAAGCCGCGCTACGGCACCAGCCTCGTCACCGGCTGGGCCGCGCTGCACGGCTACCCCGTCGGGGTGCTCGCCAACGCGCGCGGCGTGCTGTTCAGCGAGGAGTCGCAGAAGGCCACGCAGTTCATCCAGCTCGCCAACCAGCGGGACGTGCCGCTGCTGTTCCTGCACAACACCACCGGTTACATGGTCGGCACCGAGTACGAGCAGGGCGGCATCATCAAGCACGGCGCGATGATGATCAACGCCGTCTCCAACTCGAAGGTGCCGCATCTGTCGGTGCTGCTGGGCGCCTCTTACGGCGCCGGGCACTACGGCATGTGCGGCCGCGCCTACGACCCCCGGTTCCTGTTCGCCTGGCCGAGCGCCAAGTCGGCGGTGATGGGCCCGCAGCAGCTCGCCGGGGTGCTGTCGATCGTGATGCGCGAGTCCGCCGCCGCGAAGGGGCATCCCTACGACGAGGACGCGGACGCCGCCCTCCGCGCGATGGTGGAGCAGCAGATCGAGGCGGAGTCGCTGCCGATGTTCCTCTCCGGGCGGCTCTACGACGACGGCGTCATCGACCCCAGGGACACCAGGACCGTGCTCGGACTCTGCCTGTCCGCGATCCACACCGCGCCCGTCGCCGGCGCGCGCGGCGGCTTCGGCGTCTTCCGGATGTGAGGGGCGAACGTGATGACGATCCACAGTCTGCTGGTCGCCAACCGCGGCGAGATCGCGCGGCGCATCTTCCGCACCTGCCGTGAACTGGGCGTGCGCACCGTCGCCGTGTACTCCGACGCGGACGCCGACGCCGCGCACGCCAGGGAGGCCGACGCCGCCGTCCGCCTGCCGGGCGACGCTCCCGCCGACACCTACCTCCGGCCCGAGCTGCTGGTGGACGCCGCGCTGGCGGCGGACGCCGACGCGGTCCACCCCGGGTACGGCTTCCTCTCCGAGAACGCCGACTTCGCCCGGCGCGTGCTGGACGCCGGGCTGGTGTGGGTCGGCCCCACCCCGGCGGCGATGGAGGCCATGGCCGTCAAGACCCGCGCCAAGGAGCTGATGCGCGAGGCGGGCGTGCCGCTGCTCGAACCTCTCGCGCCGGAGAAGGCCGCCTCCGCCGACCTGCCGCTGCTGGTCAAGGCGGCCGCCGGCGGCGGCGGACGCGGCATGCGCGTCGTCCGCGAAATCGACTCGCTGCAGGCCGAGTTGGCGGCGGCGACCCGGGAGGCCGCGGCCGCGTTCGGGGACGGCGAGGTCTTCGTCGAGCCGTACGTGGAGCGCGGCCGGCACGTCGAGGTGCAGGTGCTCGCCGACCATCACGGCACGGTGTGGACGCTGGGCACCCGGGACTGCTCGGTGCAGCGCCGCCACCAGAAGGTCATCGAGGAGGCACCCGCGCCCGGGCTCAGCGACGAGCAGCGGAAGACGCTCGCGGACGCGGCGGAACGGGCCGCGCGTGCCGTCGGCTACACCGGCGCCGGGACCGTCGAGTTCCTGCTCGACGGCGAGGGCCGGCCGTACTTCCTGGAGATGAACACCCGCCTCCAGGTCGAGCACCCCGTCACCGAGGCCGTGTACGGCGTCGACCTGGTGGCGCTGCAACTACGCGTGGCCGAGGGTGAGCGGCTTCCCGCGCGGCCGCCGGAGGCTCACGGGCACGCCGTCGAGGCACGGCTGTACGCGGAGGACCCGGCCGCCGGCTGGCGGCCGCAGACCGGCGTGGTGCACCGCCTCACGCTTCCCCGACTGCCCGATGTCCGCCTGGACTCCGCCGTCAACGACGGGGACACCGTCACCGCCCACTACGACCCGATGCTCGCCAAGGTGATCGCCTGGGCGCCCGACCGGGCCGCGGCCGTACGCAGGCTCGCCGACTGCCTGGACCGCGCCCACGTGCACGGCCCCGTCACCAACCGGGAGCTGCTCGTCCGCACCCTCCGCCACCCCGAGTTCGCCGCCGGCCGCATGGACACCGGCTTCTACGACCGCCACCTGCCGGAACTCGCCGGGACCCGGCCCGCCGGCCGCACGCTCGCGGCGCTGGTCGCCGCCGTGGCCGACGCGGCGGGCCGCTCCCGGTTCGGCGGCTTCCGCAACCTGCGCTCGGCGCCGCAGCACAAGCGCTACCGCGCCGAGCCGGACGGCGAGGAACTGGAGGTCGCCTACCACCTCGACCGGGGCGGGCTGCACGCAGCAGCGCACCCCGCCGTGCGGCTGCTGAGCCACACACCGGTCCGGGTCGTGCTGGAAGTGGAAGGTGTACGGCGGGGGTTCGACGTCGCACGGTACGGCGACCGGGTGTACGTCGACGGCGCGACCGGGTCCTGGGCGCTCACCGCGCTGCCGCGCTTTCCCGAGCGCGCCGCCGAGGTCGAGCCGGGCTCGCTGCTGGCACCCATGCCCGGCACCGTCACCCGGATCGCCGACGGCCTCGCGGTGGGCGACGCCGTGACCGCCGGCCAGCCGCTGCTGTGGCTGGAGGCGATGAAGATGGAACACCAGGTCCGGGCGCCCGCCGCCGGAACACTCACCAGGCTCGACGTCCGTCCCGGCAGCCAGGTCGAGGTCGGCGCACTGCTGGCCGTTGTTGTCGGCGAGCCGCCGGCCGGGGCGTGAACGGCCCGCGCACCGCACCACCGTCCGTGCACCGCGGCCACCGCCCGCGAACGTTCCACCGCCCGCGCACCGCCGTCCCGAACCGAAGGAGCCCGACGCCATGACCGAAGCGCCTGCGACATCCGCCGGCCAGGCCCTGCTGGAGACCACCGAGCAGCGCGACCTGCGCGCCGCCGTGGCCGCCCTCGGCGCCCGGTACGGCCGCGCCTACTTCCAGCGCGTGACCGCCGAGGGCAAGCACACCGACGAACTGTGGCGCGAGGCCGGCAAGCTCGGCTACCTCGGCGTCAACCTCCCCGAGCAGTACGGCGGAGGCGGCCAGGGCGTCACCGAACTCGCGATCGTGCTGGAGGAGTTGGGGGCCGCCGGGTGTCCACTGCTGATGCTGGTGGTGTCGCCGGCGATCTGCGGGACGGTCATCGCCCGCTTCGGCACGGACGAGCAGCGCGCCCACTGGCTTCCCGGACTCGCCGACGGCAGCCGGAAGATGGCGTTCGGCATCACCGAGCCCGACGCCGGCTCCAACTCGCACCGCATCACCACCACCGCGCGACGCGACGGCACGGACTGGCTGCTCACCGGCCGCAAGGTCTTCATCTCGGGTGTCGACATCGCCGACGCCACGCTCATCGTCGGACGCACCGAGGACGCCCGCACCGGTCGGCTCAAGCCGTGTCTGTTCATCGTCGACCGCGACACCCCCGGCTTTCAGCGGCACCCGATCCCGATGGAACTCCAGGCCCCCGAGAAGCAGTTCGAGCTGGTCCTCGACGACGTCCGGCTGCCGGCGGACGCCCTGGTGGGGGAGGAGGACGCCGGGCTGCTCCAGCTCTTCGCCGGCCTCAACCCCGAGCGGATCATGACCGCCGCGTTCGCGCTCGGCATGGGCCGGTACGCGCTGGGCCAGGCCGTCGACTACGCCCGGACCCGCACGGTGTGGCAGCAGCCCATCGGCGCCCACCAGGCCGTCGCCCACCCGCTGGCGCAGGCGCACATCGAGCTGGAACTGGCCGGGCTGATGACCCGCAAGGCCGCCCAGCTCTACGACGCGGGCGACGACGTCGGCGCCGGCGAGGCCGCCAACATGGCCAAGTACGCGGCCGCGGAGGCCGGTTTGAAGGCCGTCGACCAGGCAGTGCACACCCTCGGAGGCAACGGCCTCACCACCGAGTACGGCCTGGCGGCCCTGCTCAACGCCGCCCGGGTGGCCCGCATCGCGCCCGTCAGCAGGGAGATGATCCTCAACTACGTCTCCCACTCGTCCCTCGGCCTGCCCAAGTCCTACTGAGCCGCAGCCCGACTCCTCCCAGCGGAAGGCAGGACACCACCATGACCGCACCCGTCCGGCGCGCCGACGAGCGCGGCGTCCGCACCCTCACCCTCGACTCCCCGGCCAACCGCAACGCGCTGTCCAGCACCCTGATGCGCGCGCTCACCGAGGAGTTGACGGCGGCGGGCGAGGCGCCCGAGGTGCGGGCGGTGGTGCTCACCCACACCGGCAACACCTTCTGCGCCGGCGCCGACCTCACCGACCCGGCGGCCACCCCGGCCGCCCTGGTCGAACTGCTGCGCACCCTGGTGGAGCTGCCCAAACCGGTCGCCGCCCGCGTCGACGGGCACGCGCGCGGCGGCGGGCTCGGCCTCGTCGGCGCCTGCGACGTGGCCGTCGCCGGAGCGGCGTCCCGGTTCGCCTTCAGCGAGGTGCGCATCGGGGTCGCCCCGGCGGTGATCTCGCTCCCGCTGCTGCCCCGCCTGGAACCCCGCGCGGCCTCCCGCTACTACCTCACCGGGGAGGTCTTCGACGCCGAACAGGCCACCAGGGCCGGCCTGCTCACCGACTGGCACACCGACGTCGACACCGCGCTGGAACCCGTCACCGACGCCTGGCGCCGCTGCGCGCCCGGCGCGCTCACCGAGGCCAAACGCCTGGTCACCGCCGAGGTGCGGCGGACCTTCGAACGGGACGCCGATAGTCTCGTGGCACTGTCCGCGCGGCTCTTCGGCACCGCCGAGGCCCGCGAGGGCATGACGGCCTTCCTCGAACGACGGGATCCACCTTGGGCGCGGTGACCACTCCCAAACAGGACCGCAGCCGGCTCACCCGGGCCCGGCTGCTGGAGTCCGCGGTGACGTGCCTGGCCGAACGCGGCTGGTCGGGCAGCACGGTCAGCGTCGTCGCCGAACACGCCGGCGTCTCGCGCGGCGCCGCGCAGCACCACTTCCCGACCCGGGAGGACCTGTTCACGGCCGCCGTCGAGTACGTCGCCGAGGAACGCTCGGCGGCGCTGCGGCGGCTGCCGCGCCCCGCCGGCACCCGCGAGGCGGTGGCCACGCTTGTCGGCCTGTTCACCGGGCCGCTGTTCCGCGCCGCCCTGCACCTGTGGGTGGCCGCCTCGAACGAGCCGCAGCTCGGCGACCGGGTCACCGCGCTGGAGGCGCGCATCGGCCGCGAGACCCACCGCATGGCCGTCGAACTGCTCGGCGCCGACGAGAGCCGGCCGGGCGTGCGGGAGACCGTGCAGGGCCTGCTGGACATGGCCCGCGGCCTGGGGCTGGCCAACCTGCTCACCGACGACGAGGCCCGCCGGGAGCGCGTCGTCGCCCAGTGGGCCGCGATCGTCCGCGCCCAGCTGGCGGACTGACGCAGACGGGGTCCCGGGAGGCACCCCGCCGCGCCAGTCGTGCGCTCAGCGCAGGGTGATCTCGTCGAAGCCGTCCAGCTCGCGCGGGTCGCGCGAGCCCGGGCCGATGTAGCGGGCGGAGGGGCGCACCAGCCGGCCCGTCCGCTTCTGCTCCAGGATGTGCGCCGACCAGCCGGCCGTGCGGGCGCAGGTGAACATTGAGGTGAACATGTGCGCCGGGACCTCGGCGAAGTCCAGGACGATGGCCGCCCAGAACTCGACGTTCGTCGCCAGCACCCGGTCCGGGCGACGCGCCTGCAGCTCCGCCAGCGCCGCCTTCTCCAGCGCCTCGGCGACCTCGAAGCGCGGCGCGCCCAGCTCCTTGGCGGTCCGCCGCAGCACCCGGGCCCGGGGGTCCTCGGCGCGGTAGACGCGGTGGCCGAAGCCCATCAGCCGCTCGCCCTTGTCGAGCTGCCGCTTGACGTACGCGGTGGCGTCGCCCTCGCGCTCGATCTCCTCGATCATGCCGAGCACCCGGGAGGGCGCGCCGCCGTGCAGCGGGCCCGACATGGCGCCGACCGCGCCGGACAGCGCCGCGGCGACGTCCGCGCCGGTGGAGGCGATGACCCGGGCGGTGAACGTCGAGGCGTTCATGCCGTGCTCGGCGGCCGACGTCCAGTAGGCGTCGACGGCCTTGACGTGCTTGGGGTCGGGCTCGCCGCGCCAGCGGCGCATGAAGCGCTCGACGACCGTCTCCGCCTTGTCGATCTCCCGCTGCGGCACCATCGGCAGGCCCTGGCCGCGGGCGGACTGGGCGACGTAGGACAGCGCCATGACGGCGGCGCGCGCCAGGTCGTCACGCGCCTGCTTCTCGTCGATGTCCAGCAGCGGTTTCAGACCCCACACCGGCGCCAGCATCGCGAGCGCCGACTGCACGTCGACCCGGATGTCGCCGGAGTGCACCGGGATCGGGAACGGCTCGGCCGGCGGCAGGCCCGGCTTGAAGCCGCCGTCCACCAGCAGGCCCCAGACGTTGCCGAAGGACACCCGGCCGACCAGGTCCTCGATGTCCACTCCTCGGTAGCGGAGCGAGCCGCCCTCCTTGTCGGGTTCGGCGATCTCCGTCTCGAACGCGACGACTCCTTCGAGTCCGGGTACGAAGTCGGACATCAGGCGGCTCCTTCAGGTCAGCTTTCGGCGTCGTCCGGCAGCCGCGAGGTCGGAGGCGGTGGCCGGCGCTTGGCCGTGATCCGGGGGTGGCCCTGTTCGGGCCGACGGGCGGGGCGGGGTCACCCGGCCCGGGCGGTGGCAAACGATAGTGCGTGCTGTGCCGACACGACATCGTTCCCACCGGTGATTTTGGCGTTTTCGTCACATGCGCGGAAGCGTGATGAGCGGCACACTGCGCCGATCCCGCCCCGCAGGTGTACGGAGCACCTGGAACGGGCAGACTCGCCCACCGGTGGGGAAGGCGATGCTGCAAGATATGCCCGTGTCCCAGTCAGACGAGACCCACGCAGCCGCCCCCGTCGACATCACCGCTGACTCCCCCGAGGCGCACCGCGCCCGCCGGGAACTCGACCCCGCCACGATGCGCGCCCGCTACCGCGCCAAGGGGCTCCTGGAGAAGGACCTCGCCGACGATCCCGTCGAGCAGTTCGACCGCTGGTTCCACCACGCCGCGGAGAGCGGACTGCACGAACCGAACGCGATGGTCCTGTCCACGGCCGACGCCCACGGCCGGCCCAGCTCGCGGACCGTCCTGCTCAAGCAGTACGGCACCGACGGCTTTGTCTTCTTCACCAACTACGGTTCCCGCAAGGGCCGGGAGATCGCCGAGAACCCGTACGTCTCGCTGCTCTTCCCCTGGCACGGCATCGCCCGCCAGGTGATCGTCACCGGCCGCGCCACACCGGTCGGCCGGGCCGAGACCATCGCCTACTTCCGCTCCCGCCCGCACGGCTCCAAGCTGGGCTGCTGGGCCAGCGAGCAGTCCTCCACGGTCGCCTCCCGCGAGGAGCTGGACGCCCTCTACGCCGGGCTGGCCGCCCGTTACCCCGAGGGCGAGGAGGACGTGCCGGCCCCGCCGCAGTGGGGCGGCTACCGGGTGGTGCACGAGACGGTGGAGTTCTGGCAGGGCCGGGAGAACCGGCTGCACGACCGGCTGCGCTACCGCCGCACCGAGGCCGGCTGGACGGTGGAACGCCTCTGCCCCTGAGCCTCTGCCCTCGGCTCCTGCGTCGGCGCCGCTCCCGGCCTGTCCCGGCCGGGTCACCGTCGTGCCGTCCGCGTCTCGGGCCCGCAACGATTTGGCCGAAGAGACTGTGTCTCAGGTCACCTTGGCGTTGAATGATCGGGTGTGTCCTCACCGCCGCTCGGCGGTGGGGCGGCAGTGTCGAGCGGGGGTGCCGGATGGCTGCTCAACCCGAAACCCAACCCGAGGCCCAGCCCGGCTCCGGAACCGGGGCCGGACCCGGGGCCGGAACCGGCGACCGGACGGGGGCCCCACCCGCGTCCCCGCCGGGGGCCGGTGAGGCCCGGACACCGGCGGGGGCGGGCGACGAGGTGCTGCTCGCCGCCCTGCTGGACGGCATGGACGCGGCCCTGTGCGCCTTCGACGCCGACGGGGTCGTCACCCACTGGAACCGCGAGGCCGAACGCATCCTCGGCTGGTCCGCGCGGGACGCCGTCGGCCGGCGCGGGCTGGGCGGCTGGGCCGTGCGCAGCGCCGACGCCGACGAGGTCGCCGCCACACTGCTGGGCGCGATGCGCTCACCGGGCCGCCGGGTGCACGAGTTCGCGCTGGTCACCAAGGACGGCCGGCGGGTGCTGGTGCGCACCCAGTCCGCCGGGGTGCGGGACGCCGACGGCCGCCCGGCCGGCCTGTACTGCGCGTTCAGCGAGGTGCACACCCAGATCGACCTGGAACGTTCCATCGCGCTGAGCGAGGCGCTGCTGGGCAACGGCTCGTGGGGCGTACTGATCATCGACGCCGACCTCCGTCCCGCGGTCGCCAACACCCGTGCCGTGCGCACCGTCCGCATGGGCCGCGCGGCCCTGCTCGGCCGACCGCTCGGCGACGTGCTCGACCAGGGCGTGGAGGAGGTCGAGAGCGCCCTGCAGCACGTGCTCGCCGAGGGCCCCTCGCCAGCCCCCGCCGATCTGTGGGTGTCACTGCGCGCCGGCGGCGACCACGGGAACGACACGCTCTCCCCGGCCGGCCCCGGTGCCGGCCCGTCCCGCCGCCGCTGCCTGCGCAGCGGCTTCGTCCGCCTCGCCTCGCCGCTGGCCGAGGAGCCGGTGCCGCTCGGCGTCGCCTGGATCTTCCAGGACGTCACGGAGGCCAAACTGGCCGAGCAGCGGGCCACCAGGACCCGCTTCCGGGACGGCCAGCTGAACCGCGCGGCGCGCGCGGCGGCCGACTGCGAGGACCCGATGGAGGGCGCCGGGCTCTACCTGGAGTTCACGCTGGCCGGCTTCGCCGACCACGCCCTGCTCGACCTGTGCGCGGGCGACCGGCTGGTGCGGGCCGCGCACAGCCCGGCGCCGCCGCCGGGGCACGGCGCGCCGTGCCCGCTGAGCGGCATCCCGCTGCCGTACGGGGAGACCCATCCCGCCGCGCAGGCCGTCGACCGCGGCGGCTCGCTGCGCACCAGCGTCGGCGGCACGCCGATCCCCGGCTGGGCCGAGGCACGCGGTTGGCCGGCCGACACCGCGCACGGACTCTGCTCGGTCCTGCGCAGCCGGGGCCGCACGCTGGGCGTGCTCACCTATCTGCGCGGCGCCTCCCGGCTGCCGTTCGACCAGGCCGACACCCGGTACGCCGAGGACGTCGCCGCCCGGGTCGCCGCCGCCGTCGACCTGGCGAGGGCCACGGGCGACCGCTGAGGCGCAGCCCGGCCGCGGAGTGCCGCGGCCGGCGGGAACTCTCGGCCGGCTTCCCCTCGCCCGTTTGCTTGAACGAGTGTGGTCCAGACCACTAACGTGAGCCGGATGAGCGAGAACGAGCTTGCCGACCGGTTCTTCGACCGCGCCATCGAACTGCTCGCCCTGGTGCGGGACGAGGAGGCGGAGCCGATCTCGCGGGCCGCCGCGCTGGTCGCCGAGCGTGTCGCCGCCGGCGGGCGGGTCTTCGCCTACGGCGCCGGCCACTCGGCGCTCGCCGCCCAGGACCTGGTGTACCGCGCGGGCGGCCTGGCGGTGGTCAACCTGCTGCCGGTCCCCGGCGCGGTCGGGGTGGAGGCGCCGGCCACCCTCGGCAGCGCCCTGGAGCGCGTCGACGGGCTGGCCACCGCGGTGCTCGACCACAGTCCGGCGCGCGCCGGGGACGTGCTGATCGTCATCTCCCTCTCCGGCCGCAACGCGCTGCCGGTGGAGATGGCCCGGCACGCCCGCGAGTGCGGGTTGCACGTCATCGGCGTGACCTCGCTCGCGTACGCCGTCGGCACGACCTCCCGCCACTCCTCGGGCACCTTCCTCAAGGACCACTGCGACGTGGTGCTCGACAACCACGTACCCGTCGGCGACACCGTCCTGACGAGCCCCGACATCCCGGCGCCCTTCGCGCCCGCCTCCACGGTGGTGATCAGCGCGCTGCTCCAGGCGGTGATCGCGGCGGCCGCCGGGGAGCTGGCGGCGCGCGGCGTGGAGCCGCCGCTGCTGCGCTCGGGCAACGTGGACGGCGGCACGGAGTGGAACGAGCGGGTCCTGGCGGAGAACGCGGACCGCGTCTTCTACCGGCGCTGAGCCGGCATGCGCGGCGCCCGCTGTCGGTGCCATGCGTCAGAATTGTGTGAGGGCCACCGCACGAGCTGACGAGGGGCACGCATGTCCGGACTCATCGACACCACCGAGATGTACCTCCGCACCATCCTGGAGCTGGAGGAGGAAGGCGTTGTCCCCATGCGCGCCCGCATCGCGGAACGCCTCGACCAGAGCGGGCCCACGGTCAGCCAGACGGTCGCGCGCATGGAGCGCGACGGGCTGGTGCGGGTGGCCGGCGACCGCCACCTGGAGCTGACCGCCGAGGGAAGGACGCTCGCCACCCGGGTGATGCGCAAGCACCGGCTGGCGGAATGCCTGCTCGTCGACGTGATCGGCCTGGAGTGGGAGCAGGTGCACGCCGAGGCCTGCCGCTGGGAGCACGTGATGAGCGAGGCCGTCGAGCGGCGCGTGCTGGAGCTGCTGCGGCACCCGACGGAGTCCCCGTACGGCAACCCGATCCCCGGTCTGGACGAGCTGGGCGAGAAGGGCGAGGCCGACCCCTTCCTCGACGACGCGATGGTCAGCCTGGCCGACCTGGAGACCGACGGGGACAGCAAGACGGTGGTGGTGCGCCGTATCGGCGAGCCGATCCAGACGGACGCGCAGCTGATGTACACGCTGCGGCGCGCCGGGGTGCAGCCGGGGTCGGTCGTCACGGTGACGGCCGGCGCGGGCGGCGGTGTGCAGGTGGGCAGCGGCGGGGAGAGCGCCGAACTCCTCCCGGAGGTCGCCTCCCACGTCTTTGTCGCCAAGCGCTGACCCCGGGCCGCCGGTGGGCGTGCTGGTGGGCCGCGCCGGTCCGGTGTGCTGGTGGGGCGCGTTGACGTGTCACGCGGAGTGCCGCGCACCGGCTGAACGCGCCCGAGCGGCGCGATTGTACGGTCAATCTTGCGCCACTCTGGCGTAGTTGGCGGGAAATCACACTATCCCGGCCCATGGCGTGCCACCCTGTCGCTGGGGTCGCTGGGCGCATATGCGGCGGGAGGGTGCCATGGTCGACGACCGGCTGACCGGCTGTGCGGCGCGGGCCCCGGCGGTGACCGCCGGGGCTCCGCTCTACCGTGCCCCCTCCTGCGGCGGTACGGAACCCCGAGCTCTCCGGACCGCCTTCCCTTCCGGGCGCGCCGCACCTTCCTCCGCCACCTCCCTCCCGTGTGCCCGGTGTCGCGTGCGCCCGTCCCCGACCCATGTCTTTCCTCGCCGGGGTCGGCCAACCCGGGAGCGGTGTCACTCGAACGAGGGGTATTCCCGCGCGCGACCCTTTGTTCGAATGGAGGTTCGATACCGTGCTGGTATCGGGTCCCTGGTATCGGGTCCTCGCCCGGTTCCGCGTGCCGGGTCCGGGCGGATCTGACGCGGCGGCTCTGGTCGGGGCCTGTCGGATCGCCTACAACGGAACGGAAAAGGGCTGGGGGTGCCGGCGGCATGATGCGGCGGACGGATGTCACGGGGCTGGGCGGAGTGCGGCTGGCGGCCTGGGAGTTCGGTGATCCACCGAAGGACGGCGCACCGGGCGGGCTGGTCGGCGGGCCGGCCGGCGCGGATGAACGACACGCCAGCGGCGTGCTGTTGCTGCACGGCCTGATGGGGCGCGCCTCGCACTGGGCGCGTACCGCGCGGCGGCTCTCCGCCCGCTACCGCGCCGTCGCGCTCGACCAGCGCGGCCACGGCCGCAGCGACAAGCCCGTCGAAGGGCCCTACGACCGGGACGCGTTCGTGGCGGACGCCGAGGCGGCCGTCGAGCAGCTCGCCCTCGGTCCCGTCGCGCTGATCGGGCACGCCATGGGGGCCCTGACGGCCTGGCAGCTCGCCGCCCGCCGCCCGGACCTGGTGCGGGCCGTGGTCATCGCCGACATGCGCGCCTCCGCACTCGGGGAGCGGTCGCAGCGCGAATGGGAGAGCTGGTTCCGCTCCTGGCCGCTGCCGTTCGCCACGCTGGGCGACGTCCGAAGATGGTTCGGCGAGGAGGACCCGATCCTGGAGCGGCCGAGCCGGGCGCGCGGCGAGTTCTACGCCGAGGTGATGGCCGAGCGGTCGGACGGCTGGCGCCCCGTCTTCTCCCGCCGTCAGATGCTCACGGCGCGGGAGACGTGGGTGCACGACGCGCACTGGGAGGAGCTGACGCAGGTCCGCTGCCCGACCCTTGTCATCCGTGGCCTCGACGGCGAACTCGGCCGTGCGGAGGCGCAGGAGATGGTGCGGGTCCTGCCGAGGGGCCGCTACGCGGAGGTGGACGGCGCCGGCCACCTCATCCACTACGACCAACCGGACGTCTGGCAGGACGCCGTGGAGTGCTTCCTCCACGAGGTGATGCCGGGCTGACGCGCCGGGGGCCGGGTGGCCGGCTGCCCGGTGCCTCAGGCCAGGCCGCTCAGACCAGGCCGCCGTTGCTCATCAGCAGCTGGCCGTTGACCCACTGCCCTTCGGGTGAGCAGAGGAAGTCCACGAGGTGGGCGGTGTCGCGGGGCGTGCCCAGACGCCCGAGCGGAGTCTGCCCGGCCAGCTGCTCCCGCAGCCCGTCGTCCATCCAACCGGTGTCGACCGGGCCGGGGTTGATCACGTTGGCCGTGACGCCGAGGTGCGCGAGCTCCCGCGCCGCCGCCAGGGTGATGCGGTCCAGCGCGCCCTTGCTCGCGCCGTACGGCAGGTTGCCCGCGGTGTGGTCACTGGTCAGGGCGACGATCCGGCCGGCGCCGTGCCCTCCCGCGTACCGCAGTCCGTACTCGCGGACCAGCAGCCAGCTCGCCCGGGCGTTGACGGCGAAGTGCCGGTCGAAGCTCTCCACGGTGGTGTCGAGCAGACCGGAGTCGACGGACTCCGCGTGGCACATGACCAGCGCGGTGACACCGCCGAGCCGCCGCCCGACCTCGTCGAAGACACGGGCCGGGGCCCCGGGATCGGTGAGGTCCGCCTCGACGGCGACGGTCGCCGCCCCCCGCCCGGCCAGCGTCGCGGTGACGCGGTCCGCCGCGTCCTCCTCGGCACCCCAGGGCATGCGGGTGTCGTAGGCCCGCCAGTAGGTGAAGGCGACGTCCCAGCCGGAGGCGGCCAGTCGTTCGGCGATGCCCGCGCCGATGCCGACCGTCCGGCCCACCCCGGTCACCAGGGCGACCGGACGGCCGGCGGGGCGGTGCGCGTGGGTTGGTTCGGTCATGGCGACCGATCATGCTGCGGTGCCCGCCGGCGGGGCAACCGACTTACCGGGCGGTGGCGGGGGCGCGTCATCCGCCGCCGCCCGGTGGGGCGTTCAGTGGCCGCGGGCCGCGGCGGCCTCACGACCGCACGCGTACGCGAGCTGCGGGATGACCTCCTCGGCGTCCGGGAGCCAGCGGTTGACGGCGTTCGGCTGCCGCACCCACTGGACGGAGCCGCGTGCCCCCACCCTGGTCGGCGGCGCGGCCACCCAACCGCCTTCGCCGTGGGTCGTCAGGTCGATCGCGCCGGGCGACCAGCCCTGGTTGCGGATCAGGTCGGGGACCTTGGCCGCCGCGCCGGGCAGCACGAAGAAGAGCATGCGCCCGTAGGGGGTGCAGGCGACCGGGCCCATGCCCAGGCCCATCCGCTCCATCCGGGCGAGAGCGAGGCAGCCGGCGATCTCGGGGACGTCGACGGCGTCGAAGCTCCGTCCGGTCGGCAGCAGCACCGAGGCGGCGGGCTGCTGCTCCCACATGCGCCGGGCGGCGGTGGCGCTGCCGGTGGCCTGACCCGGCCAGGACGCGTCACGGGGGTGCGCCCCCGGCGCTTCACAGCGCACGACACCGCACGTGCACCTCGGTACGCCGTCCACGGTTTCCAGCCAGGTGCCCGGGAACACGTCCCAGGCCCGCTCCTTGGCGTAGCGGACGGCGTGCTCCAGCATGCCCACACCGTCGCGCTGAGCGGGAATCTGCGGCGTTGTCGTGCCCTCTGAGGTGGCCTCGCGGGCTCCCATGGTCTCTTCCACGCCCTTGACAACTGCGGCCGGGGGCGGGGGTTACGGCTGCAAAAACCTTCCCGCTGTGGCGGATTCCCCGGCGTGTCGCTCACTGTGGGTTCCAGCCCTGGCCCGGCCTGGTGTGGCACGGGGGTTGCGCCTCACCCGCCGCAGGGCGCACGGGTGCATCGCGGGGGGCGCGCGCGTGGCGAGCGCCCCTGTGGATGGGTAGCCACATGCCCGGGTCGCACGGAAAGTCGAAGATCACCCGCGAGGGGGAGGAAAGGCGGTGTCTTTACCACTCTTGGGTTGAGACAAAACCTTCCTCATGATTCACACTGTTCACATCTTTCACAAGGTTTGGGGGGTTCACACCTTTCACAGCCTTCGGTGCGTTTGGGTCGTTTCCGCTGGGCAGAGTTAGCGCAGCCCGAGCGGCGGCAGACGCCGGTCGCGCCACCCATGCCGTCCGCCACCACCAGCGAGGGAGAGACGTCACATGGCCGCCAGGCCGCTCATCGCACGCCAGCCGAACGAGAGGCTCGGCGCTCTCATCCAGGAGGCCGGCTGCTCCAACGCCGGACTGGCCCGCCGGGTCAACCTGGTCGGCGCCGAACACGGCATCGACCTGCGCTACGACAAGACGTCCGTCGCCCGCTGGCTCCGCGGACAGCAGCCACGCGGCCGGGCCCCCGCCGTCGTCGCCGAAGCGCTGGGCCGCAAGCTCGGACGCACCGTCACCGTCGACGAGATCGGCATGGCCAACGGCAGCAGCGTCGCCACCGGAGTCGGGCTCGGCTTCGCCACCGGCCTCCCCGCCGCCGTCGACCAGGTCTGCGAACTGTGGCGCAGCGACGTCGGCCAACGCGACTTCCTCACCAGCCGCTCGGTGGCCGCCTCCGCACTCGTCGAGCCCAGCCGCGACTGGCTCATCAGCCCCCCGGACCAGGCCGTCGCCCGCAACGGCGGCCCCCGCGTCGGCCGATCCGACGTCACCGCCATCGAGGAGACCACCGCCGCCCTCTCCGCACTCGACCACCGCTTCGGCAGCGGCCACCTCCGCCCGGTCGTCGTCCACTACCTCAACAGCGTCGTCTCCGGGCTGCTCACCGGCTCCTACCGAGACACGGTCGGCCGGGAGCTCTTCGGCGCGGCCGCCCGGTTGACCGAACTGGCCGGCTACATGGCCGTGGACAACGGCCAACCGGGGCTCGCCCAGCGCTACTACATCCAGGCCCTCAGACTGGCCCAGGCCGCCGGCGACCGCGCCTACGGCGGCTACGTGCTCGCCGCGAGCATGAGCCACCTCGCCGGCGAACTCGGCAGCCCGCGCGAGATCGCCCAACTCGCGCGCGCCGCCCAGGAAGGCGCCAAAGGGCGGGTGACCCCCCGCACCGAGGCGATGTTCCACGCCGCCGAGGCGCGGGGACACGCGCAACTCGGCGACTCCCGGGCCTGCCAACTCGCCGCCGGGCGGGCGCTCACGGCGTACGAACGCGCCCAGACCGCCACCGACGCCGGCGACGACCCACCCTGGATCAGCCACTTCGACGCCGGCTACCTCGCCGACGAACTCGCCCACTGCCACCGGGACCTCGAACAGCCCGAACCCGCCGCGAGACGCGCCGAGGAAGCGCTGGCCGCCCACCCCGAGAAACGCGCCCGCCGCAGGGCCATCGACCTGCTGCTCCTCGCGGACGCGCGCCTACGGCGGCGCGACGTCGAACACGCCTGCCACGCGGCCGGCCAGGCCGTCGAACTACTCGGCGGACTGCGGTCGGGGCGCGGCCACGACTACCTGTCCGCGTTCCGCGAGCGGCTCGTGCCCTACGCCGACACCGGCCCGGCCCGCGCCTTCACCGCA
>NZ_WMLF01000230.1 GCF_014156695.1 Streptomyces durbertensis
CGTCTTCCCCACCCTCCCGGTCCTGCCGTCTGACGGCGCGGCTGCGCACGGCCGGGCCGGTGCGGGCGGCGCCGGTCGACGGTGTGGCGGTGTTCCACCGGCTGTACCTCTCGGCGGCCAACGGCTTCACCGGCGGGCGTGGGGCCGACGGGCCGACGGGCACCGACGACCTGGCGGTGCGGCTGGCCGACCGCTATCTGGGCGCGCTGGCGGCGGCGCGGGCCGGGCTGCGCCCGCCGACGGGCTGGCGGCCGCTGTTCCGGCTGCGGCACCACCCGGGGGTGCGGCCGTGCCAGTTCGCGCTCGCCGGAGTGAGTGTCCACCTGGCGCACGACCTTCCGCTGGCGCTGCTGGAGGCCGCCACGGTGCGCGGCGTGGGGCCCGACGCCCTGGAGGCCGACCTGGACGGACTGGGTGGGCTGCTGGACGGGCTGGAGGAGGCGGCCGGCGAGCGGGTCAGAGCGGAACTCTCCAGCGTCGCCGACCCGTTGGCGTACCTCGTGGGGGGCCGCAGCGCGGCCGGGGCGAAGGAGGCGGCGTGGTCGGCGTTCCGGATGCTGTGGCGGCTGGGCGAGGCCCCGGCGCTTCCGGGTGAGTTCACGGCCCGGCTCGGCGCCGAGGCCCAGTCGTCGGCCCGGCTGCTGCTGACCCCGCTGCGCACGCCGACGGCCGCCGCCCCCCGCCCGGAGAGGGGGCGAAGGGCGGCGGGACGCGGACCGGGTGCCGGTCAGTCCTCCGGCAGCTCGACGGGGGCCAGCTCGTCGTAGCGGTCACCGGGACCGGGGTTGGTCGGGTCGGTGGTGCCGCCGAACTGGTGCATCACGCCCCAGACCGCGTTGAGCGCGGTCTGCACGGCGCCCTCGGCCCAGCCGGCCGTCCAGGAGATGTCGTCGCCGGCCAGGTACAGGCCGCGCTTGTCCTCGGGCAGCCGGTCCTGCATGAAGTGCGTGAACAGGCGCCGCTGGTAGCGGTAGTGGCCCGGCAGGTTGGCCTTGAACGCGCCCATGAAGTAGGGCTCGTTCTCCCAGGACACGGTGAGCGGGTTGCCGATGATGTGGCTGCGGATGTCGACCTTGGGGTAGATCTCGCCGAGCGACTTGAGCATGACCTCCATGCGCTCGTTGGCGTCCAGCGGCAGCCACTTGAGGCTGTCGTCGCACCAGGTGTACGACAGGCAGATCACGGCGGGCTTGTCGGGGCCGTTGTCCAGCAGGTAGGTGCCGCGGGTCATGCGGTCGGTGAGCGTCATGCTCATCACGTCGCGGCCGGTCTCCTCGTCGGTGTCCAGCCAGAACGGCCGGTCGACGGGGACGAACAGCTTCGAGGACTCCATGTAGTGGGTGCGCTCGACGGCCGTCCAGTGGTCGATCGGGAGCAGCGCGTCGTCGCACTCGATCTTCGACAGCAGCATCCAGGACTGGGCGGTGAACACCGCCGCCTTGAAGGTGCGGATGTCGCCGTCGGCGTCGGTGACCGTGATGCGGTTGCCGGCGGTGCGGCTGAGGCGGGTCACGGCGGGGCGGTGCCGGCCGTCGTGCAGCGAGCTCAGCGAGGTGCCGAGCGGCCAGTGCACGATCTTGGCCGGTTCCCGCTCCCACAGCCGCTCCGGGAGCTGCTGGCTGCCGCCGACGATGCCCCGGTGGTCGTCGTCCGCGCCGGTGTAGACGACGCGCAGGATCTCCAGGATCGAGTTGGGGAAGTCGGTGTCCCAGCCGCCGGTGCCGAAGCCGACCTGGCCGAAGATCTCCCGGTGGCGGAAGGAGGAGAACGCCTTCGAGTCGCAGAGGAAGCCGTAGAAGGTCTGGTTGTCCAGCTTCTCCACCAGCGGCGCCCACAGTTCGCGGATGCGTGCCACGTCGCGCTCGCGGATGGCGCGCTGCATGTCGGAGAAGTCGGCGCCCTCCTCCAGGCAGGCGTTCCACGCCTCCATCACCTGGTGGTAGACCTCGGGCAGGTCGTCCAGGGTGCGGGCGTAGTGGCTCTCGCCCTTGAGGTCGACGACCGTGGAGGGGGTGTCGGGCGACAGCGGGTTGGGGAACGGCCTGGTCTCCAGCTCCACCAGGTCGACGTAGTGCTGGAAGGCGGTCGAGGACGGCGGGAAGCGCATCGCGCCCATCTCCGCGTTCAACCCCTCGCCGTCGGTGCCGCAGCCCTCGAAGTCGGAGGTGCGCAGCCGGCCGCCGATCTTGTCGGCCTCGTAGACGACGGGCCTCAGGCCCATCTTCATCAGCTCGTAGGCGGCGATGATGCCGGACAGGCCGCCGCCGATGACGGCGACCTCGGTGCCGTGCTCGGTCGCCGGGACGGAACCGATACCGGCCGGGTGGGCCAGGAAGTCGTCGTAGGGGAAGGGGAAGTCCGGGCCGAACATGGTGATGGGCGGCTGCGGAGCGGGGCTCTCGGCGTGCTCGTCATGGACGGCGGCGGGCACGTTCGCGGTCATCGGCGCGGTACTCCTTGGCGGTGCACGGGGTGGAACAGGTCGGTGCGGAGGTCGGTGAGGTAGGTGTTCTCGGCGCGGGACGCCGCCAGCGCGGCGGTGTCCACGTCGGCGACGACCAGGTCCTCACCGGCGCCCGCCCGGGCGCGGACGGTGCCGTCCGGGGCGGCGAGGCAGCTCAGTCCGGCGAAGGCGAGGTCGCCCTCGGTGCCCTGCCGGTTGGCGTAGGCGAGGTAGAGCTGGTTCTCCCAGGCGCGGGTGGGGATGAGCGTCTGCGGCACGAACTCGTAGGGCCGCATCAGAGCGGTGGGCACGAGCAGCAGTTCGGTGCCGGCCAGCGCGTGGGCGCGGACCGTCTCGGGGAACTCCACGTCGTAGCAGACCAGCAGGCCCAGCCGGACGCCGTCGAGCTCCGCCTGGACGACCGGCTCGTCGCCGGGGGTGAAGGCGGTGTTCTCGAAGGTGCCGAAGAGGTGGGTCTTGCGGTAGTTCGCGAGCGGCGTGCCGGTCGGGCCGATCAGCCGGGCGGAGTTGTACACCGCCTCGCCGTCGCGCTCCGGGTAGCCGTAGACGACGGCCACGCCGTGGCGGGCGGCGATCTCGCCGACGGCCTCGGCGCCGGGTCCTTCGGCCTCCTCGGCGAGTTCGGCGGTGGCCGCGCCCAGGGCGTAGCCGGTCAGGGACAGCTCCGGCGTCACCAGCAGTCGCGCGCCGGCCGCGGCGGCCCGGGAGGCGGCGCTCTCCAGCGCCGCCAGCGCGTCGGCCCGTGGCACGGGGGCGCCGCTCGGGCCCTGCGACAGCGCGATGCGCAGCTGCGTCATGACACCTTCCGACCTGGGGATTCGTACGTTCGGGGGACATATCGAAGGTACGGCCGGGGTGAGTGTGGGGACAAGACGCGCTTCTTGCGCACCCAGGTGCGATCTGTTGCGTCCGGGGGTGGGAGAACGGCGATCTGTTGCGTGGGGCCCGGCTGCAGTGGTCCTCACCACCACGCCGGGCCGCGCCGGGCCCTGGCTACGCGGGCGTGTCGGGCGTGGTGGCCGTGTAGCGGCGCAGCAGGGGGGAGAGGACCAGGACGGACTTGGTGCGTTCCACGAACGGCTCGCCCGCGATCCGCTCCAGCACCCGTTCGAAGTGCCGCATGTCGGAGGCGAAGATCTGGACCAGGGCGTCCGCGTCGCCGGTGACGGTCGACGCGGACGCCACCTCGGGATACCGCGACAGCGCGTGCCGGATATCCCGAGGCGAGGTGTTGTGGCGGCAGAACATCTCGACGTAGCCCTCGGTCTCCCAGCCGAGCGCGGCCGGGTCCACCCGTACGGTGAAGCCGGTGATCGCGCCTTCGGCCCGGAGCCGGTCGACCCGGCGCTTGACGGCCGGGGCGGAGAGCCCGACCTGGGCGCCGATGTCGGCGTAGGACCTCCTGGCGTCCTCGGCCAGGGCCTGGACGATGCGCTCGTCGAGTTCGTTCAGTCGCACTGCGGGTCGTTCACTTCTCTGGGTCGTGCGGTGTGCTGGCGCCCGCGTCGGCGTCGGCCAGCCGGGAGCGACGCTGCCCGTAGAGGAAGTAGAACACGAGCCCGGCGGCCATCCAGCCACCGAAGACGATCCAGGTGATCACCGGCAGGCTGGTCATCATCCACACGCACATCGCAAGGCCGATGGCCGGGACCAGCGGCGCCAGCGGCACCCGGAAGCCGCGCGGCATGTCGGGCCGGGTGCGGCGCAGCACGATGACGGCGACGTTCACCAGGGCGAAGGCGAAGAGCGTGCCGATGGAGGTGGCGTCGGCCAGCTGGCCGAGCGGGACGGCCGCGGCGAGGGTGCCGCAGAAGGCGGCGACCAGCACGGTGTTGGCGCGCGGGGTGCCGGTGCGCGGGTTCACCTTGGAGAACACCTTCGGCACCAGGCCGTCGCGGGACATCGCGAACAGGATGCGGGTCTGGCCGTAGAGCACGGCGAGCACCACGCTGGCGATCGCGATCACCGCGCCGGCGGCCAGCACGACCGCCCAGAAGCCGTGGCCGGTCACGTCGCGCAGCACACCGGCGAGCGCGGCCTCGGAGCCCTCGAAGTCCTGCCACGGCGTGGCGCCCACGGCGACCGCGGCGACCGCGACGTAGAGCACGGTGACGATCAGCAGGGAGAGCATGATCGCGCGCGGCAGGTCGCGCTGCGGGTTCTTGGCCTCCTCGCCGGCCGTGGAGGCGGCGTCGAAGCCGATGTAGGAGAAGAACAGCGAGGCGCCGGCCGCGCTGACGCCGGCCAGGCCGAGCGGCAGGAAGGGCTCGTAGTTGCCGGCCTTCACACCGGTGAACGCCACCGCGCAGAACAGCAGCAGCGAGGCGACCTTGACGACGACCATGATCGTGTTGACCCGGGCGGACTCCCGGGCGCCGCCGAGCAGGAAGGCCATGGCGAGCAGCACGACCAGCAGCGCCGGCAGGTTGAACAGCCCGCCCTCACCCGGCGGCGCGGAGAGCACGGCGGGGATGGTGACGCCGATCGTGCCGTCGAGCAGTTCGTTGAGGTACTCGCCCCAGCCGACGGCGACCGCCGCCACCGAGACGCCGTACTCCAGCATCAGACACAGGCCGCACACCCAGGCGACCAGCTCGCCGAGCGTGGCGTAGGCGTAGGAGTACGACGAGCCGGAGGCGGGGATCGTACCGGCCAGCTCGGCGTAGGACAGCGCGGAGAACAGCGCCGTCAGACCGGCTATGACAAAGGAGATCGTGACGGCGGGACCGGCCTTGGGGACGGCCTCGCCGAGCACCACGAAGATGCCGGTGCCCAGCGTGGCACCGATGCTGATCATGGTGAGCTGCCACATGGTCAACGTGCGGCGGAGCTGGTTGCCGTCGCTGCCGCGGCCCGCCTCGGCGACCAGCTGCTCCACCGGTTTGCGGCGCATGAGCCGCTGCAAGGGCGTGGGGGCCGGAGGGCGGGGTGGCGCGGCTGTCACGGTGGACTGCGGCACGGGGGCTCCTTGCTGTTCTTCAGGGGAACGGCGGGTGCGCGCGGCGGCCGCGTCCGGGCACGTCGAAGTGACCGGAAGTCCGGTGGGGATGACCGCCGAGCAGGCGGTCACCGCCATCTCGTACAGCGCCAGACTCTATGAGCCCGCGGCGCGGACGCGAAATGCGCATACCTTGCGCAACCGCGTCGATGTGTTGCGTGAAACCGCCGAGGACGCAAGATCGCGTACCCCGGGTGTAAGGATCGCGATATTCGCCTCCGCAGACGGCAAACGGCCCGTGGCCACCGCGTCGGTGGCCACGGGCCGTTCCGCCTGTCTCGTCGCCGGATTTCGGGCCGTCAGCTCCAGCTGGCGTGCAGCGGCTTGCCCTCGGCGTAGCCGGCCGCGCTCTGCACGCCGACGACGGCCTTCTCCGCGAACTCCTCCAGGGAGCCCGCGCCGGCGTAGGTGCAGGAGGAGCGCACACCGGCGATGATCGAGTCAATCAGGTCCTCGACGCCCGGACGCGTCGGGTCCAGGAACATCCGGGAAGTGGAGATGCCCTCCTCGAACAGCGCCTTGCGGGCCCGGTCGTAGGCGGATTCCTCCGAGGTGCGGTTGCGCACCGCGCGGGCGGAGGCCATGCCGAAGGACTCCTTGTACAGGCGGCCGTCGGCGGACTGCTGGAGGTCGCCGGGCGACTCGTAGGTGCCGGCGAACCAGGAGCCGACCATCACGTTCGACGCGCCGGCGGCCAGCGCCATCGCCACGTCGCGCGGGTGCCGGACGCCGCCGTCGGCCCAGACGTGCTTGCCGTGGCGGCGGGCCTCGGCGGCGCACTCCAGCACGGCGGAGAACTGCGGGCGGCCCACGCCGGTCATCATCCGCGTGGTGCACATCGCGCCCGGGCCGACACCGACCTTGACGATGTCGGCGCCCGCCTGGATCAGGTCGCGCACGCCCTCGGCGGCGACGACGTTGCCGGCGACGACCGGTACCTGCGGGTCCAGCGAGCGGACCGCCTTCAGGGCGTCGATCATGCCCTCCTGGTGGCCGTGCGCGGTGTCCACGACAAGGGTGTCGACCCCGGCCTCCAGCAGCGCCTTGGCCCGGCCCGCCACGTCGCCGTTGATGCCGACGGCGGCGGCGATGCGCAGTCGCCCCCGGGCGTCGGTGGCCGGGGTGTAGAGCGTGGCGCGCAGTGCGCCCTTGCGGGTGAGGATGCCGGCGAGCCTGCCGTCGCCGTCGACGGCGGGGGCCAGCTTGCGGTGCGCGGCGTCCAGTCGGTTGAACGCCTCGCGCGGGTCGATGTCGGCGTCCAGCAGGAGCAGTTCGGTCGACATCACCTCGCGCAGCTGGGTGAAGCGGTCCACGCCGGTCAGGTCGCTCTCGGTGACCACGCCGACCGGGCGGCCGTCCTCGACGACCACACCGGCGCCGTGGGCGCGCTTGGGCAGCAGGGCCAGCGCGTCGGCGACCGTGCCGCCGGGCGCGAGCACGATGGGGGTGTCCAGCACCAGGTGGCGCTGCTTGACCCAGGACACGACGTCGGCGACCACCGGCAGCGGGATGTCCTGTGGGATGACGACCAGACCGCCGCGCCGGGCGACCGTCTCGGCCATGCGGCGGCCGGCGATGGCGGTCATGTTGGCCACGACGAGGGGGATGGTGGTCCCCGTGCCGTCCGGGGTGGAGAGGTCCACGGACTGGCGGGAACCGACCGAGGAGCGGGACGGCACCATGAAGACGTCGTCGTACGTCAGGTCGTAGGGGGGCCGCTGGTCGTTGAGAAATCGCACGTGCTGTACATCCCAGTCGATCGGAGGACGCCCACGGGTGCCTCACCCGGGGCAAAACGCACGTACTTCATTCTCCCACGGGCCGCCCTCCACACGCCCCGGGACAAACCACCAGACGCGCCACGGCGGCTTTGTGGGAAGATACGACAAGCCTGGCCGATGTCGCGTGCCCGGGCCGATGGCACACCGGCGGCGGTAACGTGCGCCCATGAGCGATCTTGACCTTCGTCCCGACGCCCGGGTCTGCGGCGGCCGCGCCGAGGTCGCCGCCACCCCGGTGCGCGAACTGCTGCGCGGCCGGCCGGTTCCGCTGGGCGAGTCCACCGAGGTACGCCGTCTGCTGCCGAACCTCGGCCGCCGCATGGTCGGCGCCTGGTGCTTCGTCGACCACTACGGCCCCGACGACATCGCCGACGAGCCGGGCATGCAGGTGCCGCCGCACCCGCACATCGGACTCCAGACGGTCAGCTGGCTGCACCAGGGCGAGGTGCTGCACCGCGACAGCCTCGGCAGCCTCCGGACCGTCCGCCCCTACGAGCTGGGGCTGATGACCGCGGGCCGGGCCATCGCCCACTCCGAGGAGTCGCCCCGCGACCACCACCGCTACCTGCACGGCGCCCAGCTGTGGGTGGCGCTCCCCGACGCCCACCGGCACACCGACCCTGCCTTCGAGCACCACACCGAGCTGCCGCAGGTCACCGGCGGCGGGCTGCGCGCCACGGTGATACTCGGCGAACTGGACGGCACCCGCTCCCCCGGCACGACTTACTCGCCGCTGGTCGGCGCCGACGTGACGCTGCCCGGCGGCACCTCCGCCCGGCTGCCGCTGGAACGCGACTTCGAGTACGCGGCGCTCGGCATGAGCGGCGCACCGCTCGTCGACGGCGTACCGGTCGAGGCCGGATCGATGCTCTACCTCGGCTGCGGCCGCGACGAACTCCCCCTGCGCGCCGACACCGACAGCTCGCTGATGCTGCTCGGCGGGGAGCCCTTCGAGGAGAAGATCGTCATGTGGTGGAACTTCGTCGGCCGGTCCACCGACGACATCGCCGAGGCCCGCGCCGACTGGCAGGCCGGCCGCCGTTTCGGCACCGTCGAGGGCTACGCCGGCCCCGCCCTCGACGGTGCCGAAACGG
>NZ_WMLF01000231.1 GCF_014156695.1 Streptomyces durbertensis
GTCGGGGGCCTGGGCGGCGATGCGCGGCAGCAGCCGGGCGATCGTCTCCTCCTGGTCGGCGCCGGTGTCGAAGTCCATCTGGAGGGTGACGACGTCGATGGCGGCGAGCGCCACCTCGGCCATCGCGTAGACGCCGTACTCTCCGGCCAGGTTCGCCTTGCGGACGT
The DNA here is from genome assembly GCF_014156695.1 of Streptomyces durbertensis. Taxonomy (GTDB): domain Bacteria; phylum Actinomycetota; class Actinomycetes; order Streptomycetales; family Streptomycetaceae; genus Streptomyces; species Streptomyces durbertensis. The sequence goes on from NZ_WMLF01000231.1 coordinate 168, forward strand.
CGAGGTCGTGCAGCGGGGCGGTGCAGGCGAGGGCGCGGAGCCGACGGGCCAGGCCCTCGTCTGCTGCCGGGCCCGGCGCGGGGCGGGGCGCGCCGGGCTGTGCGGCGGATACTGCGGTGGTCACCACGACAGGTTAGGCGCTCGGTGTGACATCGGCCGAACCGCCGGGCCTTCGGCCGGATCCCGCCGCGACGGGGCCGTAGCCTCCGCCGCCCGGTGTCTCGACGCGCAGGACGTCGCCGGTGGCGGCCTCGGCGGCGGCGACCCCGGGCAGCTCGGTGACCTGGCCGTTCTCGTGTTCGATCGCGTTGCGGCCGGGCGCGCCGGGCCGGCCGCCGGCCATGCCGTAGGGCGGCACCCGCCGGTGGCCGGTGAGCAGGGCGATCGTCATGGGCCGCAGGAAGCGCAGCCGGCGTACCACGCCGTCGCCGCCGGGCCAGGTGCCTTCGCCTCCGCTGCCGGTGCGGACCGTGAATTCCTCGACGCGCACCGGGTAGCGCCATTCGAGCACTTCGGGGTCGGTGAGCCGGGAGTTGGTCATGTGGGTCTGGACGGCGTCGGTGCCGGGGAAGCCGTCGCCGGCGCCGGAGCCGGAGGCGATCGTCTCGTAGTACTGCACGCTGTCGTCGCCGAAGGTGACGTTGTTCATCGTGCCGGAGCCCTCGGCCTGGACGCCGAGCGCCGCGTACAGCGCGCCGGTGACGGCCTGGGAGGTCTCCACGTTGCCGGCGACCGTGGCAGCCGGGTACGTCGGGGAGAGCATGGACCCCTCGGGCACGCGGACGGTCAGCGGCACCAGGCAGCCGCTGTTGAGCGGGATGTCCTCGGCGACGAGGGTGCGGAAGACGTAGAGGACGGCGGCCATCACCACCGAGCGGGGGGCGTTGAAGTTGTCCTCGCGCTGCGGGGAGGTGCCGGTGAAGTCGATGACGGCGGCTCGGGCCGCGTGGTCGACGGTGACGGTGACCTGGATCACGGCGCCGCTGTCCGTCGTGTACCGGTACGACCCGTCCCGTAGTCCGGTGACGATGCGGCGGACGGACTCCTCGGCGTTGGCGCGTACGTGCCGCATGTACGCCTGCACGACGTCGATGCCGAACTGGTCGATCATGGCGCGCAGTTCGCCGACGCCTTTCTCGTTGGCGGCGATCTGGGCGCGCAGGTCGGCCAGGTTGGCGTCCGGGTTGCGGGAGGGGTGCGGCCCCCGGGTGAGCAGTGCGCGGGTGGCCTCCTCGCGCAGGACGCCGTCGCGGACCAGCAGCCAGTTGTCGAAGAGCACCCCCTCGTCGTGCACGCTGCGGCTGAAGGCGGGCATCGAGCCGGGTGTCAGTCCGCCGATCTCCGCGTGGTGGCCCCGGGAGGCGACGAGGAACAGCAGGTCCGTGCCTCCGTCGTCGAAGACCGGGGTGACCACCGTGACGTCGGGCAGGTGGGTGCCGCCGTGGTACGGGTCGTTGATCGCGTACACGTCGCCCGGCCGCATCGCGCCCTCGTTGCGGTGCAGGACCTCCTTGATCGACTCGCCCATGGAGCCGAGGTGGACCGGGATATGCGGGGCGTTGGCGATGAGGTTGCCCTCGGCGTCGAAGAGGGCGCAGGAGAAGTCGAGCCGCTCCTTGATGTTGACCGAGTGGGCGGTGTTCTCCAGGCGCACGCCCATCTGCTCGGCGACGGCCATGAACAGGTTGTTGAAGACCTCCAGCTTCACCGGGTCCACCTCGGTGCCCACCGCGCTGGTCGCCGGGCGCGGGGTGACCCGGTCGAGCAGCAGGTGCCCGCGCGGGTCGACGCGGGCGCGCCAGCCGGGGTCGACGACGGTGGTGGCGTCCGCCTCGGCGACGACGGCGGGCCCGGTGACGGTGTCGGTCGGGCGGAGCGAGGCGCGGTGCCGCAGTGCGACGTCCTGCCAGCGGCCGCCGGTGTACATCCGCACCCGCTCCGGGGGGCGGACGGTCGCGGGCTCGGGCGCGGCGGCGGGGTGCGGGGTGTGACCGCCGGCGGAGCCTACGGACTCCACGACCACGGTCGCCGCGACGAGCGGCTTGTCCATGGTGAAGCCGTAGCGGGCGCGGTGGGCGCGGTGGAACGCGGCGGCCATGGCGTCCGGTTCGTCGAGCGGCACCGGCAGGGTGGCGTCGGTGCCGGCGTAGCGCAGGTGGAGGGTGGCGGTGGTGCGGACGGTGTCGGGGGCGACGCCGTCCTCGGCGAGCTGGCCCGCGGTGCGTTCGGTGAGTTCGCCGGCCAGTCGGCGGACGGCGGCCAGGGTGTCCGCGTCCAGTTCGCGTTCGACGGACTGCTCGCGCATCGCGGTGGCGTCCGCGACGCCGATGCCGTACGCGGACAGCACGCCGGCGAGGGGTGGCACGACCACGCTGTCCACGCCGAGCGCGTCGGCGACCGCGCAGGCGTGCTGTCCGCCGGCGCCGCCGAAGCTGGCGAGGGTGTAGCGGGTGACGTCGTGGCCGCGCTGGACGGAGATCTTCTTCACCGCGTTGGCCATGTTGAGCACGGCGATCTCCAGGAAGCCGGCGGCGACCTCCTCGGGGGTGCGCCGCACGCCGGTCGCCTCGGCGGCCCGGTCCGCCAGCTCGGTGAACCGCTCGCGGACGGTGTCGGCGTCCAGCGGCTGGTCGCCGCCGTCCCCGAAGACGTGCGGGAAGTGGGCGGGTTGTACGCGGCCGAGGAGGACGTTGGCGTCGGTGACGGTGAGCGGCCCGCCGCGCCGGTAGCCGGCCGGGCCCGGCACCGCGCCGGCGGAGTCCGGGCCGACGCGGAAGCGGGCGCCGTCGAAGTGCAGCACCGAGCCGCCGCCGGCGGCGACGGTGTGGATGTCCATCATGGGCGCGCGCATCCGCACCCCGGCGACGTGGGTGTCGAAGGTGCGTTCCAGCCTGCCCGCGTAGTGCGAGACGTCCGTGGAGGTGCCGCCCATGTCGAAGCCGATCACCCGGTGCCGGCCGACCTCCGCGCAGGAGCGGGCCATGCCGACCACTCCCCCGGCCGGCCCGGACAGCACGGCGTCCTTGCCCCGGAAGTGACCGGCCTCCCGCAGCCCGCCGCCGGACTGCATGAACATCAGCCGCACGTCCCGCAGTTCGCTCGCCACCTCCTCGACGTAGCGGCGCAGGACCGGTGAGAGGTAGGCGTCGACGACGGTGGTGTCGCCGCGCGGCACGAGCTTGATCAGCGGGCTGACCTCGTGCGAGCAGCTGACCTGGTGGAAGCCGGCTTCGACGGCCAGGCGGGCGATCTCCCGCTCGTGGTCGGGGTGCCGGTAGCCGTGCAGACAGACCACGGCGGCCGAGCGCAGGCCGCTTCGGCGCGCGGCGCGCAGCCGGGCGGCGGTCTCCTCGACGTCCAGCGGACGCACGGTGCTCCCGTCGGCGGCGACGCGTTCGGGTACCTCCACGACCTCGTCGTACAGCGCCTCGGGAAGCACGATGTGCCGGTCGAACAGGCGCGGCCGGTTCTGGTAGGCGATCCGCAGCGCGTCGCGGAAGCCCTCGGTGATCACCAGCGCGGTGGGCTCGCCCCGGCGTTCGAGGAGGGCGTTGGTGGCCACGGTGGTGCCCATCTTGACCATCGCGACGCGCTCGGCGGGCACCGGTTCGTCCGCGGCGAGTCCGAGCATCCGGCGGATGCCGGCGACGGCGGCGTCCCGGTAGCGCCCGGGGTCGTGGGAGAGCAGCTTGTCGGTGACAAGACGCCCGTCGGGCCGGCGGCCCACCACGTCGGTGAAGGTGCCGCCCCGGTCGATCCAGAATTCCCAGCGTCCGCTCATGCGGTCATCGTGCCAGGGCGCGTCCGCGCTCCGCGGCTGCCGTCCGGTGATCGAGTCGCCGCCGCGGCCCGGGAGGTGGGGATCAGCCGGCGGCGTGCGGGCGCAGCCGGCCGCGCACGGCGCTCTGCACGTCCGCCTCCTCGGCGGGGTCGGCCGCCAGGTTGCGCAGCCGTTCGACGACCCGGTCCTCACCGGTGGCGGCGAACCGCGCGGCGATCTCCCGGGTGGACTGCTCGCAGTCCCACAGGCACTCGACCGCGAACCCGGCGGCGAAGGCCGGGTCGGTGGCGGCGAGCGCGCGGGCGAGCCGGCCGCGCAGCTGGGAGGAGGCGGTCTCCCGGTAGAGGTGGCGCAGGACGGGCGCGGCGCAGCCGATGGCAAGTCTGCCGACGCCGTCGACCAGCGCCGGGAGGGCGGGCGCGTCGGCACCCTGGAGGCGGACCACCCGGCGCAGGGCGCCGAGCACCACCGCGGCGTCCTGCTCACCGCCCTGGCAGGCCAGCATGACGGCGGCCGCCTCGGCGAGTTCGTCGTCCCCTCCGGCCCAGGAGCGGGCCCGGGTCAGCGCGCGCTCACCGCGCATCCGGCCGAACGCCTCACGGGCGGCCTCGGCGACCTGGTGCGGGGCGGCGGCACACGCCGTCTCGACCAGGTCGAGGACCGCCGGGTCGTCGCGTTCCGCCAGGTGGCGCAGGGCCGCGACGCGGGCAGCGGGCGGCCCGTCGGTGGCCGCGGCCAGCAGCCGCGGACGGTCCTCCGGGCCTGCGACGGCGGCCAGGCATCGGGCGGCGGCCGCCTCCCGCCGCCGGCAGAGCTGGTCGAGGTCCTCGGGCCCGGTCGGGTCGCCGTCGGCGGGTTCGGGGACCTGCTGGGCCCACTCCAGCACCTCCGCGACGCTCCAGCCGGGCCGGGGGCCCTGGGAGCGCAGCTGCCGGGACCACCGGTCGAAGGAGTGCCGCTCCCTGACCCTCGCCAGGCGCTCCCGTTGGCCGCGCCGTTGCGGGTCCTCCTCCCACAGCCGCCACGGGCGCGGCTCGTACGCCTCCCGCATGGCCTCCGCCAGCGCGGCGTCGCCGTCCGGGTCGTCGGGGAAGCGGGCGAGGACCGCGGGGCCGAGCGAGCGCAGGCCGGTGTCGTCGTCGCGCACGGCGAGTTCGTCGAGCGCCCACTGCCAGTTGTGTCCCTCGGCGGTGTAGCGGCGCAGGAGGCGCAACGCGCCGGCGTCGCCGTAGGAGAGGAGGTGGCCGAGGACGGACAGGGCCAGTCCGGTGCGCTCCTCGCGCGGGTCGAGCTGGTCCTGGTCGCTGAAGAGGTGGGCTTCCAGCTCGGCCAGGCCGGCCCGCAGGTCACGGTGCAGCCGCGCGTAGTAGAGGGAGCGGTGCTCGATCTGCCAGTCGCGCCGCGGGTCGTGTCGCAGACAGTGGTGGAGCGCGGCGAGCGCCTCGGAGCGGGGCGCCGCCAGAGCGTGCAGCGTGCCGTCTCCCCGGCCGCGCTGTAGCAGGCCCAGCAGCGTTCCGCTGGGCGCTATGTCTGGAACGACGTATTCGGCGAACATGTGGTCAGCATCCGGTGCGGGGGACGGGACTGGCAACGGGATTTCCGCTTTGTGACCTGCGTGGGTCTCCGGTGGCCCGTGCGCGGCTTGCGGCACCATACCCGCCCCGGAGGGGTCGGTAACCACCCCCGGAGGCCGGTGTCCGGCCCGAAGGGGCCTGGAGGGGCCGAAAGAGTACGGAGCGCCCCCGACGGGCCATTGGCATATGCCAGAAGCACCACCGTATCGGGTATTGCCAAATCCCTTACAGGTCGTCGCGCGCTGTGCAAGAGTCGTTACCCGGCAGCCCCCGACCGGCGCCGGACCGGACACGGCTCACTTCGGAGTACGCGATGCCCTCCCATCCCTCCGCGGACCGTCCCGCGACGCCAGCCGAGCACGGCACCCTCGACAGCCTCATCTCCCAGGCCCGCCGACTCCGCGGCCGGGTGGAGGCGGTGCGGCGCACGGCCGGCGGCACGGAACCGGACGACGCGCTCAGCAGCGAGCGCCGCTGGCAGCGGGCGCTGTGCGAGCTGGCCGTCCACCACCTCGAGGACCTGGGCCGCCATCTCGGCCAGCTGCGCGACGGACCGCCGGCCCGGCCGGCCGGAACCGCGACGCTCGACCGCCAGGTGCAGCCCTCGCCGGCCGCCGCCGTGGGCCGGGCCGGCAGCGCCGAGTGGAACCTGCTCACCGACGAGGTCACGTGGTCGCCCGAGCTGTACACGGTGCTCGGCCGCGAGGAGGCCGACGGCCCGCTCACCCTCGACGAGCTGCCCGCCCTGCTGCTGCCCGAGGACCAGCCCTGGCTGATGACCGCCTTCACGGACTGCCTCGTGGACGGCAAGCCGGTCGACGGGGAGTTCCGCGTCCGCCGTCCGGACGGCGAGGTGCGCACGGTCCACATGACCGCCGAGCCCGTGCTGGACCCCGAGGGCAGCTGCGTCGCGATGTGGGGCGTCCTGCGCGACGTCAGCGAACTCCGCCTGAGCGAGCGCGCGTTGGAACAGACCAGCGAACGCTACGCACGTGAGCGACACCGGGCGCAGACCGAGCACCGGGTCGCGGTGGAACTCCAGGAGGCCGTCCTCCCGCCACGCCGCCAGACCCTGCGGCACCCGAGGCACAGCCGGGAGACCGCCGGCACCCTGGAGATCGCCGCCCACTACCTGCCCTCCGGCACAAGCGCCCTCATCGGCGGCGACTGGTACGACGCGATGGAGCTTCCCGACGGCGCCACCATGCTCACCGTGGGTGACCTCACCGGACACGGCGTCGAGGCCACCTCCGGCATGGCGATGCTGCTCGGCGCCGTCCGGGGCATGGCCCTCGCCGGCGTCGAGCCGGGCGCGCTCATGGGGCACCTGAACCAGCTGCTCGACAGCGCCGCCCAGCCGGCCCTCGGCAGCGCGCTGTGCTGCCACTACGAGCCCCGCACCCGCAACCTGACCTGGGCGCAGGCCGGCCACCCCGCCCCGCTGCTCTACCGCGCCGGCCAGGGCCGCCCGCTGGCCCAGCCCGAAGGCGTCCTGCTCGGCGCGATGAGCGGCGCCCGGTACGGCCAGTGCACCCAGCAGCTGGAGCCCGGCGACCTGCTGGTGCTGCACACCGACGGGCTGGCGCCGCGCAGCGCCAGCCTGGAGGACGGCGCCCGGTCGAGCGCCGCCCGTCTGCTGGAGCTGGCCCCCCGGTTCGCGGAGGCGAGGACCGCCCGGGAGTGCGTGCGCGCGGTGGTGGAGGAGTTCGGGGAGGCCGAACGCGAGGACGACGCCTGCGCGTTGATCGCCCGCGTCTCCGAGTGACCCGGCGAGTGACGTGGCGCGGTCGCGTGACCCGCTGCCGGCGGGCTTGCGGGCCCGGACACCGGGTCGCGCCCCGCTCAGGCCCTCGCCTCGCCCCGATCAGATCTTCAGAGCGCGCGGTGACTTGACCGTGCCGCCGCCGGGGCTGCTGTGCGGGGCCTTGGGCAGGGTCTCCTTCAGCTCCTGCCGCAGGTCCTCGATCCTGGGATAGCCGGCGTACTGGCCGGTCAGCCGGTACATCTCCCGAAGCCGGTCCCAGGTGCGGTGCGAGGAGGTCTCGCCGATCGACACCAGTGCCAACCGGGCGTAGCGGTCGGCCTGTTCGGGGTCGTCGGCGATGAAGCACGCCGAGGCGAGCGAGATGTAGTCGAAGATCTGCGACCGCTGGTGGCCGTTCCCCCGCAGTTCCAGAGCGAGCTTCGCGTGCTTCTCCGCCGTCTTCGCGGCGGCCGGGTCGAACTCGGCGAGGGTCCGGAAGGCGAGGGCCTGCATGCCGTGCAGGTCGGCCTCGTCGAACATCTGCATCCAACTCGGCGGCGGCACGTCGCTCTTGTCGGAGACGAACAACTCCTCGGCCTGGCCGAGGGTGCGGCGCATGGCCTGGCCGCGTCCCATCGACGCCTGCGCCCAGGCCTCGATGGTGTGCAGCATCGCCCGGGTGCGCGGCAGGGTCTCCTCCCCCGATCCGGCCTTGGCGAGCTTCATCAGGTCCAACGCGTCGTCCGGCCGGCCCAGATGGACCATCTGCCGGGCGGCGCGGGAGAGCGCCTCGCCGGCGCGCGGCCGGTCACCGCCCTCGCGGGCGGCGTGCGCGGCGATCACGAAGTACTTCTGCGCCGTGGGTTCCAGGCCGACGTCGTGGGACATCCAGCCGGCGAGCACCGCGAGGTTCGCGGCCACCCCCCACAGTCGGCGCCGCAGGTGCGGCGGATGGTCCTGGTAGGCGAGCAGGCCGCCCACCTCGTTGAGTTGGCCGACCACGGCCTTGCGCTGGAGACCGCCGCCCCTGGCGGCGTCCCAGGCGCGGAAGACCTCCACGGAGTGTTCC
>NZ_WMLF01000232.1 GCF_014156695.1 Streptomyces durbertensis
GGGAAGGCCCGCCCTGCGGGTGGTGCTGGCCGTCGGAGGGCGGAGGGGGCGTGGTCATGGGTTTCCTTCGCGGGGAGACGTGCCGTGGTCGGCCGGAGGCGGTCCGGCGGGCGGACGTCGGTGTGGTGGTTCGTCCTGCGTCATTTGGATAGCCGAGGTGGTGCGAAGGTTGCCCTGGGGGCGGGGGTTGTTCGACCCGTCACACCCGCCCCGGCGGGTGTCAGGGGTTGTCGTCGGTGGTCGCGTCGGTGGTCGCGGCGGTGATGGCGGCGGCGACCTCGGCCTTGCGGGCGGCCTCCTCGGCGGCGAAGCGCTGGGCGTCGAGCTGGTCGGCGAGTTCCTCGTCCTGGGTCATGAGCTGGTCGAGGTCGGCGTCGCCGAGTTCGAGGACGCCCATGTCGACGTAGGCGCGCTGGAGGCGTTCGCCCCACAGGCCGATGTCCTTGACGCACGGCACGATGCGGCTGAAGAGGAGGCGGCGGAAGAGCCGGGTGAAGTCGGACTGTTCGGTGAGGGCTTCGGCTTCGGCGGCCGGGATGCCGAAGTCGGCGAGGACTTCGGTGCCCTTGAGGCGGTCGCGCATCAGGTAGCAGCCCTCGACGACAAACTCCTCGCGTTCGCGCAGTTCGGCGTCGGTGAGCTGGCGGTAGTAGTCGCGCAGGGCCATGCGGCCGAAGGCGACGTGCCGGGCCTCGTCCTGCATGACGTAGGTGAGGATCTGCTTGGGGAGGGGTTTGTTCGTGGTGTCCCGGATCATGCCGAAGGCGGCGAGCGCGAGTCCTTCGATGAGGACCTGCATGCCGAGGTAGGGCATGTCCCAGCGGGAGTCGCGGAGGGTGTCGCCGAGGAGGGCCTGGAGGTTGTCGTTGACGGGGTAGAGGGTGCCGAGCTTCTCGTGGAGGAAGCGGGAGTAGATCTCGGCGTGCCGGGCCTCGTCCATGGTCTGGGTGGCGGAGTAGAACTTGGCGTCGAGGTCGGGGACGGACTCGACGATGCGGGCGGCGCAGATCATGGCGCCCTGTTCGCCGTGGAGGAACTGGCTGAACTGCCAGGCGGCGTAGCGGTGGCGGAGTTCGGCCTTGTCGCGTCCGCTGAGCTTGGCCCAGTGGGGCGTGTCGTGGAGGATCAGGACCTCGTCGGGGGTGCCGAGGGGGTCGGCGGGGTCGACTTCGAGGTCCCAGTCGATGCGGGTGGCGCCGTCCCACTGCTTGTCCTTGCCCTTCTGGTAGAGGGCGAGGAGGCGGTCGCGGTTGTTGTCGTACTCCCAGCTGAAGCGGGCGGCGCCGCTGGCCGGTACCTGCCATTCGTGCGGTCCCGGGTCGTGCGCGTACAGCTCGTGCGTCGGCATGGGGCCTCCCGGCCGGCCGGTGGAGACACGTCGAACCCCGGGGGTGCACGGGGTTGTTGGCAGGCTCACACGTGGGTGACAGTCGCGTCAACAAGTCGTGTGCGGGGGATTGACGAGCTTACTGACAAGCAGTCTCATAAGAGAGGACAGACGTGACCGCCGGTAACCCCCGCAGGGTGCCCGGCCCGCCGAATCAGCGAGGTGCTCCACGATGACGACCGCCCCTGAAATCAACTCCGAGCGCGAGGTGCTGCGGGACGCGCTCGGCCTGCTCAAGGACCGGGAGCAGATCGCCGAACGCCTGCTGGAGTCGTCCCGCAAGCACTCCTTCGACCCCGACACGGAGCTGGACTGGGACGCGCCGCTGGCCGACGACAAGTGGTTCTGGCCCCCGGAGCTGGTGTCCCTCTACGGCACCCCGATGTGGAAGCGGATGTCGGAGGAGCAGCGCATGGACCTCGCCCGGCACGAGGCCGCCTCGCTGGCCTCGCTGGGCATCTGGTTCGAGATCATCCTGATGCAGCTGCTGGTACGGCACATCTACGACAAGTCGGTGACCAGCGCGCACGTGCGGTACGCGCTCACCGAGATCGCCGACGAGTGCCGGCACTCGATGATGTTCGCGCGGATGATCCAGCGCGGCGGGGCGCCCACGTACCCGGTGAGCCGGACGACGCACAACCTGGCCCGGGTGCTGAAGACGGTCTCCACCACGCCGGGTTCGTTCGCCTGCACGCTGCTGGGCGAGGAGATCCTGGACTGGATGCAGCGGCTGACGTTCCCCGACGAGCGCGTCCAGCCGCTGGTGCGCGGCGTGACCCGCATCCACGTCGTGGAGGAGGCCCGGCACGTCCGCTACGCCCGGGAGGAGCTGCGCCGGCAGATGGTGCAGGCGCCGCGCTGGGAGCGCGAGCTGACCCGGATCAGCTGCGGCGAGGCGGCCCGCGTCTTCTCCATCGCGTTTGTGAACCCGCAGGTGTACTCGAACGTGGGGCTCGACCGGCGGGAGGCCGTCGCCCAGGTGCGGGCCAGCGGCCACCGCAGGGAGGTCATGCAGACGGGCGCGAAGCGGCTGACGGACTTCCTGGACGACATCGGCGTGCTGCGCGGTGTCGGCCGCCGGCTGTGGAAGAGCAGCGGCCTGCTGCCCTGAGCCTCCGGCGGTGAGGGAGGGCCGTTCGGCCCTCCCTCACCGCGCGGCTCCTGGAGTGGCGCCCAGACGGTTACGCTGCCAGACATGACCGTCCCGGCGTACCGAAGACTGAGCGTGGAGCAGCGGCGCAGCCAACTGCTGTCCACGGCACTCCGCCTGTTCGCCCGCCTGCCGCCGGAGGAGGTCTCGCTGGAGGACGTGGCGTCCGAGGCCGGGGTCTCCCGGCCGCTGGTCTACCGGTACTTCCCCGGCGGCAAGCAGCAGCTGTACGAGGCGGCGCTGCGCAGTGCCGCCGACGAGTTGGAGCAGTGCTTCGACGAGCCGCACGTGGGCCCGCTGACGGACCGGCTGGCCCGGGCGCTGGGCCGCTACATGGCGTTCATCGAGGAGCACGACGCGGGCTTCACCGCGCTGCTGCGCGGCGGCAGCGTCGTGGAGACCTCCCGCACCTCGGCGATCGTCGACGAGGTGCGCCGGCAGGCCGCCGCGCAGATCCTCTCCCACCTGGTGGTGGAGCCCCCGGGGCCCCGGCTGAGCATGACCGTACGGACGTGGATCTCGTCGGTGGAGGCGGCGTCGCTGATCTGGCTGGACGAGGGCAAGCAGCTTCCCCGCACGGAGCTGCGCGACCTGCTGCTCGACCAGCTGATGACGGCGCTGGTGGCCACCGGCGCCCGGGACGAGCAGACGGCGGGCGTGGTGCGGCTGGCCGCCGAGGCGGAGGGCCCGGACGGCCGGCTGGCCGATCTCGCGCGGCGTGTCGTCCCGGTGGTGGCGCCGGCCGCCCACCTGCTGTGAGCGGCCCACCTGCGGTGAGCGGTTCGCAGCCGCGCGCGACACGGGACGGCCGGTGGGCGGCCCGGGCGGCGTGTTTGCGAAGCTGGGCCGATGAGAAGTGAGGACACCGCCTTTGCCGGCGGACCGCTGGACGGCCGGGTGCTGCCCGTCCTGGTGGGGCCGACGGGCCGGCCGCCGAAGTACTACGAGGTGCCGGTGCCGTCGGCCGATGGCGGTGAACCGGTGGTGTACGTGTACCGGCTTGAGGTCGCGAGCGTGAGCAAGCGGCTGGGTCTGCCGCGCGGCTGGCGGTACGTGTACGAGCCGGAGGGCCGCCCGCGCCGGGTGCGCTGGCCGTGGTCGAAGCCGGAGCCCCGGCCGGAGGGGCGAGACGGGTCGGACGGACCGGAGGGCCCCGACAGGCCCTGAGGGGCTGTGCGGTCGCCCGGGTGGTGTCCGGCGTCCGGGTGGTAGCGCCGTACATCGTCGTTCAATACGACAATCAGCGGCGAGGTGCTGCCACGATCACGGCATGAACGGCTGCGAACGGAGGGACCACCGACCGACCGGCCCGCGCACGCGGGCGGTGCGGGGGCGTCGCGGGCTTGTGGTGACAGCCGGCGGGGTGCTCGCCGCCGTACTGCTGGGGCTCGTCGCCTCCGACGCGCCGGCGGGCGGCCTCCACACGTCCGGCGGGACAGCGCTCAACGGCGGCCGGACGGTCGCCGGGACGGCGCCGGGTGCGGAGGCGGCGGGCTGGGAGCCGCAGGCTGAGGAACCGCCAGCGACCGACCGCCGGTCGCTCGCGGAACGCGCCGCGCCGCCGGTCGAGCGGCCCGCGTCCGGCGTCGAGCGCCACTCCCCCGCCGCCGGGGAGAACGGAACGGGACGTGCCCAGCCGCCCGCAGAGCCCCCGGCCGAGCCGTTGAACGAGCCGCCGGCCGGAACGCCCGAGTGGCCCGCGTCCGGTCTCGGCGGCACCGCGCCCACCGGCCGCCTGCTGGCGGAGCTGCGGACCGGCTACCAGGCCGTCGACCAGGCACGGCGCGCCTACCGGAAGGCGGACACCCGGCTGCGGCGACACCGTGCCGTGGTGGCGCGGCTCGACGAGCGGCTGCGCCGGGCCCGCGGCGAACTGGCCGCGGGGCGTCTCGACGCCGGACACATCGCCCGGATGCAGTACCGGAACAGCACGGCGGGGCTCACGCCGTACGTGCGCATGCTGCTGCGCCGCGACCCGCAGGACGCGTTCGAGGAGCGCCACCAGCTCACCCGGCTCGCGGACGCGCAGGCACTCGCCGTGCTGCGGATGGCGGGCGGCGAGCAGCGGCTGGCCGCGACGGCCGGCAAGGCCCGCGCGGCGCTCGCCGAACAGCGCACCCTCGCCACCGAACGCCAGGAAAAACACCGGGAGTTGCGACGCCGGCTGGACCGCCTGAGCCGCCTCCTCGCCGGCAGCACCGGGGACGCCGGGGACGCAGTCGCCGGAGCCGGTGGGGCCACCGGCAGCGGAACCGAGAGCGGCGGGCTCGCCGGTGCGGCGGCCTCCGGCGCGGTCGGAAGCCGCCCGTCCGACGCTCTCCCAGCCGGCGGGCAGCCTCCCTCGGAGCCCCGCACACCCGGCGGGAACGGGCCATCCGGCAGGGGCTCCCCTGGCGACGGCTCGCCCCGCGACGGCGGGACCAGCGGCCCCGGCACCGGACGGCCGGGGTGGGGCGCCGCCACGCCGTAGCGCATGGGTTTCCCCGGCATGGCGGCCTTCCGCCCGCGACGGCACCGGGCCGGAGCCGCGGTCGCTCGGAGCCCGGCGGCCGCCGACCCGGCGGCCCGCCGGCAACCCTTCCGGCGACGACCGCCCGGCCGGCGAGGTCTCCGAGCCGCGTGCGGCGGCCGGCGGTCGCACACGCCCGGCAGCCTCGACAGGCCAGCGGTCGACGAGGCTGGGTGCCGGGCCGGCAGTGCGGCCCGTTCGGCTCGCGCCTCGCGCGCCGCGCGCGTCAGGCCGGGGTGACCGACGCGAGGTAGGCGTCGGCTTTCTCGGGGTCGTAGAACCAGTCCTCGAAGTCGGTCGGGTTGTTGAAGCCGTTGGCGAACCGGTCGCGGACGGGCGGCAGTTCGCCCGCGGCGCCGATCAGCTTGAGGACGTGCTCGGGCGGCGGCGCCAGCATCGCGTTGGTCCACTTGGTGACGTGCCGCGCGGTCTGCCAGTAGCGGTCGAACGTGCCCTGCATCCACTCCTCGTCGAAGGGGCGGTCGCCGTGTTCGACGATGGAGGCCAGGTAGGCGGCGGCGCACTTGGAGGCGGAGTTGGAGCCCTGCCCGGTGATCGGGTCGTTGGCCACCACGACGTCCGCGACGCCGAGGACGGCGCCGCCGCCGGGCAGCCGGCCGACCGGCTTCCGGACAGTGGGCGCGTAGCGGCCGGCGAGTGTGCCGCCGGCGTCGGTGAGTTCCGCCTTGGTGGCCCGGGCGTACTCCCAGGGGGTGTACTTCTCCATCAGGGCCAGGGTGGTCGCGAGGTGTTCGGCAGGGTCGCGGATCTCCTGGAAGACGTCGAGCGGGCCGCCGGGGACGCCTTCCCAGAAGAGGATGTCGCAGCGTCCGCTGGTGGTGAGGCTCGGCATCACAAAGAGCTCGCCGACGCCGGGCACGAGGTTGCAGCGCACGGCCTCGGTGTCGGGGTGCTCGGGGCGGGGGCCGAGACCGGTGACGTAGGAGACGGCGAGCGCGCGCTGCGGGGTGTCGTAGGGCGAGCGTTCGGCGTCGCGCTCGAACATCGACACCAGTTCGCCCTTGCCGGCGGAGACCAGGACCAGGTCGTAGGTGCGGGCGAAGAAGTCGAGGTCGGAGACGGCGGCGCCGTGGATGACCAGCTGGCCGCCGCGCTGGGCGAAGGTCTCCATCCAGCCGGCCATCTTCACCCGCTGGTCGACGGACTGCGCGTGGCCGTCGAGTCTGCCGAGCCAGTCGACGGCCCGGCTGGAGTCGGGGGCGGCGACGGAGACGCCGAGTCCCTGGATGCGGGGGGCCTGGTTCTCCCAGAAGTTGATCTCGAGGTCGCGTTCGTGCTGGAGCGCGGTGTGGAACATGCACTGGGTGGACATGACCCGCCCGCCGCGGATCTCGTCGGCCGTGCGGTTGGACATCACGGTGACCTCGTAGCCCTTGGACTGGAGGCCGAGGGCGAGTTGGAGGCCCGACTGGCCGGCTCCGACGATGAGTATCTTCCGCATCGAGGCAACACTCCTGTATGACGGTGTGACTGGTCGCGAAGGGTGGGGCAGGCAGAGGGGAGAAGAGGAGAAGGTGGCGCGCAGGGCGGCCGTCAGGCGGGGTCAGGCGGGGGTCAGCTCGACGGCGTGGGCGACCAGGGCGGTCAGCGAGTCGACGACGGTGTCCCGCTTCCTGGCGTCCATGACCACCACCGGCACACCCGCCGGGACGGACAGCGCCTCGCGCACGTCCTCGGCCTCGTAGTACTCGGTGCCCTCGAAGTGGTTCACGGCGACGATGTAGGGCAGCCCGCAGCTCTCGAAGTAGTCGAGCGCGGGGAAGCAGTCCTCCAGACGGCGGGTGTCGGCCATGACAACGGCGCCGATCGCGCCGCGCACGAGGTCGTCCCACATGAACCAGAAGCGCTGCTGGCCCGGCGTGCCGAACAGGTAGAGGACAAGACCGGCGTCGAGCGTGATGCGGCCGAAGTCCATGGCGACGGTGGTCGTCGTCTTCTCGGGCGTCGCCGCCAGGTCGTCGGTGCCCTCGCTGGCCTGCGTCATCACGGCCTCGGTGACCAGCGGCTCGATCTCGGAGACGGACCCGACGAAGGTCGTCTTGCCGACACCGAAGCCCCCGGCCACCACTATCTTGGTGGCGATGGGGGCGCGGCTGGTGTCCTTCTGCCACTCCTGGAGCGGCTCGTCCCGCCCCGCCGAACCGCCTGGCGGCGTTGTCGGGGTCGTGGTGCTGTCAAAGCCTGCGAAGTCCACCCAACACCCTCTCAAGCAGTGCGCGGTTGGGGCGGCCGGTGGCCTCCCGGCCCGTTCCGTAGACGCGGACCCGGCCCTGGTCCGCGAGGTCGCTCAGCAGGACGCGCACGACGCCGAGCGGCATCCGCAGCAGCGCGGCCACCTCGGCGACCGACCGCATCTGGCGGCACAGCTCGATGATGGCGCGCATCTCCGGCATGATCCGGTCCTGGCCGGCCGAGTAGTCCCGGCCGGGCAGCACCCGGCGGCCCGGCGGCCCCTCCAGGACGGGGGTGTCGACCGAGGCGACAAACGTCTCGACCAGCAGCACGTGGCCGAAGCGGGTACGGCCGCCCGTGATGGTGTACGGCCTGACCCGCGCGGGTTTGCGTTCACCGTGCAGACGGCTGGGCAGTGGGGGGTTCGCGGTCACTGGTCCTGCTCCATCGACTTACGCAGTTCGGTACGGAGTTCGGGGGTGAGCACATGTCCCGCACGGCCCACGAAGAGGGCCATGTGGTAGCCGATCACGCTCATGTCGCAGTCGGCGGTGGCGTGCACGCCGAGCAGCGAACCGTCGCTGATCGCCATGACAAAAACGGTTCCGTGGTCCATCGCGACCATCGTCTGCTTGACCTCGCCGGCCTTCAGCAGCCCGGCCGCGCCGGTGGTGAGGGACGCGATGCCGGAGACGATCGTCGCCAGGTCCGCGCTGGCTCCGCGCGGACCGCGGCCACCGGACCTCGCCGAAACGTCGGCCAGGCCGGGGTCGGAGGCCAGGAGCAGCAGGCCGTCGGACGAGACGACCGTGACGGACCGGATGCCGGGAACCTCTTCGATCAGGTTCGCCAGCAGCCAGCGCAGGTTGTCCGCCTCACTGCTCGGCGTGGGGGCGGTGCTGGACGCGTTCACTGACGTGCCTCCTCGGGGGTGTCGCCATTCTCGTTCGTCCCCGGTTTGTGCGGTTCGCCGCCGGCACGGACCGGGGCGTTTTCGGCTTCGTGGTCGACCTGACCGCCGACGGACGGCCGGCCGACGGCGTGGGGATCTCCTCCCCGATCGGCCTGGGCGCGCTTCCGCTGGACTACGTG
>NZ_WMLF01000233.1 GCF_014156695.1 Streptomyces durbertensis
GGGCTCGGCCGGGTGGGGTGTGTCGGCGTCGCGGGCGGCGTCGACGAGGTGGAGGAAGGCGTCCTCGATGGCCCGGGTGCCGGTGCGGTGCCGCAGTTCGTCGGGTGAGCCTTCGGCGAGCAGCCGGCCGGCGCGCATGAGGAGGAGTCGCTCGCAGCGGTCGGCCTCGTCCATGACGTGACTGGAGACGAGCAGCGTGGTGCCGCGTGTGTCGGCGAGGCGGTGGAAGAGCTGCCAGAGGTCGCGTCTGAGCACCGGGTCGAGGCCGACGGTGGGTTCGTCGAGGACGAGGAGTTCCGGTTCGCCGAGGAGGGCGACGGCCAGGGAGACACGGGAGCGTTCGCCGCCGGAGAGGTCGGCGGCGAGTGCGTCGGCCCGGTGGGTGAGGTCGACGTCGGCGAGTGCCTGGGCGACCTGGTGGTCGCGTGTGGCGGGGGCGAGGCCGAGTACGGCGGCGAAGTAGTCGAGGTTCTGGCGGGCGGTGAGGTCGGCGTAGACGGACGGCGCCTGGGTGACGTAGCCGACGCGGGAGCGGAGGGTGGCGCTGCCGGCGGGGTGGTCGAGGACGCGGAGGGTGCCGGTGACCTTGGCCTGGGTGCCGACGACGGCCCGCATGAGCGTGGTCTTGCCGCAGCCGGAGGGGCCGAGGAGCCCGGTGACGCTGCCGCGCCGGACGGTGAAGGAGAGGTCGTCGAGGACGGTTCGGCCGCCGCGTACGACGGTGAGGCGGTGGGCGTGGACGGCTGTCCCGTCGCGGGAGGCGACCTCGTCATCAGAATTCATCATGTGATGAATTCTGCTCCTCGGTGGCGCGCCCCGTCAAGCAGGCCGGGCCGCGAGCCGGCCGCGGACCGTGCGGCGGGAGAACAAGGGGGAACACAGCGAAGGGCCCTTCCGGAGACGTCCGGAAGGGCCCTTCGTGGCGCGTGGGTCAGCGGCGGCGCTTGCCGCGCGAGCGCGCACGGGCGGCGGGGTTGCCCGTGCGGGCGGCGCGGCGACGCTCGTACAGCCGAACGGCCTCCTCGTGCTCCGCGCGCCGCAGCTTCTCGCCCGGCGCCTCGATCAGGCTGCGGATGCCGTACGCCAGCAGCACGCCGATGAAACCGATCATGCGGACACTGGCGAGGGACCGGTCGGCGCTCTCCTCCCGCTGGTCGCGGGGCACCGGCCGGGGCTTGGTGTACGCGCTCCACGTCTTGCTGAAGGCGATCGCGCTGCACGCCGCGAAGGCCAGCACGACCAGCAGGTTCAGCACGGTACCGACCTCGGCGATCTCCAGGCCCTGGTACGCGAACCGCAGCAGGAGCGCGCCGGCGGCGGCCGCCGCGAACGCGGCCAGCGCCAGGCCGGCGCGGCGCAGCCGGTAGCCGCCGGAGTGGTCGGTCCACGTGGTGCCGTAGAAGCGGATCGGCTCCGGGGCCGGGGCCTGCCGCTCGGGAGTCGCGTCGTTCATGTACACGATTATCCCGTGCCGCCCGACGCGCCCTGCGGCGCGGGCCCGGTTCTCATCGTTCTTTGAGGTTCGACCGGTACTCCTGTGGTCTGTGAAGAGGACTCCTCCGCGGCTGCTTGTCGTCGACGACGAGCCGCACCCCAGGGAAATGCTCGCCCAGACGTTCCGGCTCGCGGGCTACCGGGTGACGTGCGCGGCGGGCGGTGTGCAGGCGCTGAACGCGGCCGTCGCCGAGCCGCCCGACCTTGTCGTGCTGGACGTCGGGCTGCCCGACCTGGACGGGTGGGAGGTCGCGCGGCAGCTCCGCCGGCTCGGTTGTGGCGGGCCTGTGCTGTTCCTCACCACGGCGCCGGTGCCGGCGGCGGCGGACGACCCGCTCGGGGAGTTCGGCGGACGCCGCGGCGACGCCCTGATTCCCAAGCCGCCACCGCTGGAGGACGTGGTCCGGTGGGTGTCGGAGGCGCTGACGGAGGCCGAGCCGCGCATCGGGGCGGAGGACCGGGGAGCGGGGTGACCGTTTGTCTTCCCCCGCGCCGGCGGCGGCCGCCACGGTACGCTGCCCCCGCCACCGAGGGATGAAGCCGGTCGAAGTCCGGCGCTGACCCGCAACGGTAGGCGGAGCCCCGGCTCCGCGAGCCCGATCGCCCACGGCGGTGCGATGCCCTGTTCAACTCGCCGTGGTCTGCGAGGGGGTGCCCGCCGACCCCGGCCAGCACACCGACGCGTACGCGGCCCGAGGCGAAGGCGGAAGCCCATGGCCGCGACGGCCGCCCCGACCAGCGCCGTGCCCGAGGTGGCGCACGACGACCCGCCGCGCGCCCGGCGCCGGCTCCCCGTTCCCGTACTGGCCGCCGGGCTCGCCGTGTTGCTGCTGCTGTCCGTGGTGTGCGCGGTGGCGATCGGCTCCGCCGGCCTGGGATTCGGCCGGGCACTGGGATATCTGTGGAGCGGGTTGACCGGGGGCGCGATCACCCGCGACGAGCTCTCGGCTTACACGATCGTGTGGGAGATCCGCTTCCCGCGCGCCCTGCTCGCCGCCGTGGTCGGGGCCGGGCTCTCGGCGATCGGTGTGGCGATCCAGGCCATGGTGCGCAACGCGCTCGCCGACCCGTTTGTCCTCGGCATCTCCTCCGGCGCGGCCGTCGGCGCGAACGCCGTGCTGCTCTTCGGGGCGTTCGGCGCGCTCGGGGTGTGGGCGATGTCCACGGCGGCCTTCGGCTCGGCGCTGCTGGCGATGCTGCTGGTCTACGCGGTGGCGAACACCGCCCACGGGCTGACGCCCCTGCGCCTGGTGCTCACCGGCACGGCCATGTACTACGGCTTCTCGGCCGTCACCACGTTGATGGTGTTCTTCGCCGAGCACGGCGAGGCGGCGCGGTCGGCGCTGATGTGGCTGCTCGGCAGCCTCGGCAGCGCGACGTGGGGATCGCTGCCGGTGGCGGCGACGGCGGTGGCCGCCGGCATGGCGTATCTGCTGCTGTCCGCCCGGCGGTTGAACGCGCTGGCGATGGGCGACGAGACGGCGGCGGCGCTCGGTGTCGACGCCGAACGGCTGCGCCGGGAGCTCTTCCTGGTCACGGCGGTGGTCGTGGGCTGCGTGGTCGCGGTGAGCGGGGCGATCGGCTTCGTGGGGCTGATGGTGCCGCACGCGACCCGGATGCTGGTCGGCGCCGACCACCGGCGGGTGCTGGTGGTGGCGCCGCTGCTCGGCGCGGTGCTGCTGGTGTGGGTGGACGTCGCCTCCCGGGTGCTGCTCGCCCCGATCGAACTGCCCGTCGGGGTGCTGACCGCCGTGATCGGCGTTCCCTGTTTCCTGCTGCTGATGCGTCGTCGCAGCTACTCGTTCGGAGTCGCCTGATGCGTGTGGAGATCGACGAGCTGTCCGTGGAGGTCGCCGGCGCCCGGCTGGTCCGGGAGGTCACGCTCACGGCCGAACCGGGCGCGGTGGTGGGCCTCGTGGGACCCAACGGCAGCGGAAAGTCGAGCCTGCTGCGGTGTGTGTACCGGGCGTCGCGCCCCTCCTCCGGGACCGTACGGGTGGACGGCGCGGACCTGTTCGCGATGTCACCCAGGGAAGGCGCGCGGCGGCTCGCCGCGCTCCCCCAGGAGGCCGGGGCCGAGTTCGACTTCACCGTCGACGAGGTCGTCGCGATGGGACGGATGCCGCACCAGCGGGCCGCGGCCCGGGCCAGCGCCGAGGACGCGGCGAAATGCCGGGAGGCGCTGCGGCGCGTCCGCGCCGAACACCTGCGGGACCGCGGCTTCCTCAGCCTCTCCGGTGGCGAGAAGCAACGGGTGCTGATAGCCCGGGCGCTGGCCCAGGAGCCGCGCGTACTGGTACTCGACGAGCCGACGAACCACCTCGACATCGCCCAGCAGTTGGAGGTCCTGCACCTCGTCCGGGACCGGGCCGGCGGCCCGGACGGGCCGGCGCCGACCGTGCTCACCGCCCTGCACGACCTGAACCTGGCGGCCGGGCACTGCGACCTGCTGTACGTCATCGCGCGCGGCGGGATCGTCGCCTCCGGGGCGCCGATGGAGGTCCTGACGGCCGAGTTGCTGGCCGAGGTCTTCGGGGTGCGGGCGCACCGCGTGAGTCATCCGGAGACGGGGGCGGTGCAGCTGCTCTTCGACCGGTTGGTGGAGCGGTAGGTGTCCCCCGGCCCCTCCCCTTCCTGAAACCGGGGCTCCGCCCCGGGCCCCGTATCGCGGCCTGACGGCCGCTCGTCCTCGGTTTCTCTCCCCCCGTACTCAAGGGAACTTCTTCATGGCATCGACATCCCGTACCGCCGTCGTCCGTTCGTTTGCGATGCTCGCCTCGCTGGCAGTGCTCGCCGGTTGCGGGGCACAGGTGAACGACGCGGAGTCCGGGTCGGACTCCGCGAAGGGCGGCGACTCGCACTACCCGGTGACCGTCACCAACTGCGGGGAGGAGAAGACCTTCGACAAGGCGCCGACCCGGGCGATCACCAACGACGTCGGCATCACGGACATCATGTTCTCGCTCGGCCTGGAGGACAACATGGCCGGCTACGTCACCCCCGCCTACCAGCGGAGCGACAAGCGGGTCCCGTGGGCCGACGCCTACGAGAAGACCGAGTGGCTCTCCAAGGGCAGGATCAGCAAGGAGATCGCCGTCGACAACAGGGCCGACCTGGTGTTCGCCGGCTGGAACTACGGCTTCAACGAGGCGGACGGTTTCACCCCGGCGACGCTGGAGAAGCTCGGCATCGACTCGTACCTGCTCAGCGAGTCCTGCCGGAACGGCAAGGGCAAGGCACGCGGGGTGATGTCGCCGCTGGACGCGCTCTACACCGACCTGGAGAACCTCGGGAAGATCTTCGACGTCGAGGACCGTGCGGAGAAGCTGGTGGCGGACTTCCGCCGGCAGGTCGCGGAGACCGAGGCGAAGGCGCCCAAGGGCAAGGACCGGCCGCGGGTGTTCCTGTACGACGACGGCAAGGACAAGCCGCTCACGTCGGGCCGGTTCGCCGGGCCGCACGACATCATCACCAAGGCGGGCGGCGACCACATCATGAAGGACCTCGACGACTCGTGGGTGACGGTCGGCTGGGAGACCGTCGTGGACCGCGATCCGGAGATCATCGTCATCAACAACTACGGCGACGTGTCGGCCGAGCAGAAGCGGAAGTTCCTGAAGTCCTTCGGGCCGCTGAAGAACGTGTCGGCGGTCCGCGAGGACCGCATCTTCGTGCTGGACTACGTCGACCTCGTGGAGTCGCCGCGCAACCCCGCCGCGGTGGCGTCGCTGGGCGAGTACGTGCGGAAGGTGGCGGACGCCAAGTGATCGCCGCCACCACCGGCAGGCCACGTCGGACGTAGTCTTGTGGCATGCGTTACGCCAGTCCGCTGCTGTCGTTGCCCGGTGCCGTCCCGTCCGAGGGGCGCGACGAGGGGGTCGCCGCCCACTACGGCGACCTCTTCCGTGAACAGCGCGCCCTCGCCGCCGGGTCCGGCTTTGTCGACCTGTCGCACCGGGGCGTGCTCACGGTCACCGGGTCGGACCGGCTGAGCTGGCTGCATCTGCTGCTCACCCAGCACGTCAGCGAGCTGCCGCCGCACGAGGCGACCGAGGCGCTGGTGCTGTCCGCCAACGGGCACGTCGAGCACGGGCTGTCCCTGGTCGACGACGGCGAGACGGTGTGGATCCACACCGAGCCGGGCGACCAGGCGGCGCTGCTGGAATACCTGGAGAGCATGAAGTTCTTCTACCGGGTGGAGTTGACGGACCGGACGGAGGACTTCGCGCTTGTGCTGCTGCCGGCCGGTTCCCTCGCAGAGGCGCCGGAGGGTGTCCTGGTCCGCCAGACGCCGTACGGGCGGGAGCTGTTCCTGCCGCGTGAGCGGCTGCGGGAGTTCGCGGAGGACGGCCGGTTCGGGCCGCCGGCGGGTGTGCTGGCGCACGAGGCGCTGCGCGTGGAGGCGCACCGGCCGCGCGTCGGCCTGGAGACGGACCACCGGACGATCCCGCACGAGATCGGGCTGATCGGCACGGCGGTGCATCTCCAGAAGGGCTGCTACCGGGGGCAGGAGACGGTGGCCCGGGTCCACAACCTGGGGAAGCCGCCACGCCGGCTGGTCTTCCTGCACCTGGACGGCAGCGAGGTGACGATCCCCGGGCACGGCGACCCGGTGCGGCTCGCCTCGGACGGTCCGGAGGGCCGGCAGCTGGGTTTTGTGACGAGTTCGGCGCGCCACCACGAGCTGGGGCCGATCGCGTTGGCCCTGGTGAAGCGGAACGTTCCGCTGGACGCCCCGCTGCTGGCCGGGACGACGGCGGCGGCACAGGAACCGGTCGTCCAGCCGTAGAGCGGGCAGGCGTCGGGCGGTCAGCCGTGGAGCGGCCAGCCGTCGGGCGGCCTGTCGGCTCAGGCGACCTGTCGGCTCAGGCGACGGCGGCGAGGGTGTCGGCCGGGCGGCGGCGGGCGGCTCGGGCCGCCGGCAGCAGGGAGGCGGCGACGGCGCCGGCCGTGGCGCCGACGATCAGCAGGAGCAGGACCGCCGTGGGCGGGGTCTGGGCGATGCCGGCACCGATGCCGCTGGCCCGGCCGTGTTCGTTGATGAGCCAGTGGCCGGCGAGGGTGCCGAGCAGGGTGCCGGCGAGCGCGGCGGCGAGCGCGGTGAGGCCGGTGGCGGTGACGATGAGGCCGCTGATCTGGCGCGGGGTGAGGCCGATGGCCTTGAGCGCGAGCAGGTCGCGTTCGCGTTCCCGGACGCCGGCGTTGATGGTGGTCAGCAGTTCGGTGAGGCCGATGAGGGCGAGTACGCCGACAAGGCCGGCGAGCACGCCGCGCATGACCGCGATGCCCTCGTTGAGGCCGCCGACCTCGTGGATCTCCAGCCGTCCGTCGGAGGCGCGGGTGAGGGCCGCGCCGACCGCCTTGGGGTCGGCGCCGGGCCTGAGCTGGGCGTGGTGGAAGGCGGCGCGCAGGTCGGGGTCGCGTTCGGCGAGGGTGTCGAGCGAGGTGGTGACCACGCGGCCGCCCTGCTCGGTCTCGATCGTGCGGCCGACGATGTGCAGGATCTGCGGGTGGCCTTCGACGGTGAGGCGTACCCAGTCGCCGACCTCCAGGTCGAGCAGGTCGAGCAGGCCCTGGCCGGCGACGGCCTCGTCGTCGGTGGCAGACGGGCTGGGGGCGCGGCCCTCGACGACGGTGAAGGGGTAGGGGCGGGCGTCGGTGCCGAGGCCGCGCAGGTTGATGGTGCCGGTCTGGCCGGGGGCGAGCGCGGCGACCTCGACGCCGGGGTACACGGCGGTGACGTCCGGGTTGTCGGCGAGCAGGCGGGCGGCCTGCCGTTCGTCGAGCCCTTCGGTGGCGCGGGCGCTGAGGGTGGCGGCGTCGCCGGCGCCGGTCCCGACCCGGTCCAGGGTGGTCCAGGCGCTGAGGGCGACGGTGATCAGGAGCAGGGGCAGGGCGAGCCGGGCGACGGCCGTCAGGGAGCGGCCCCGGCGGGCGAACGCGGCGCGCCAGCCGAGCACGAGGGCCGGCGGCACGCGTCGGCCGAGGGCGGCGCGGGCCGCGCGGGACATGCCGGCGGCGGGCGGTACCGCGCCCCGGGCGACCGGTACGGGCGGGACGCGGCCGGCCCGCCAGGCGGCGAGCGAGGTGGCCGCGCCGATGAAGAGCACGGCGGTGCCCGCGACGGCGAGGGTCACGGCGGTGTGGTGCGGCAGGTCGCGCCAGATGGACACGGCGTCGCCGATGCGGCCGGGGAAGCGTCCGCCGAGGACGCCGATCAGTCCGACGGCGAGGGCCGCGCCGAGCAGGGCGAACGCCACGTGCTGGACGAGGAAGATCCGTACGACCTGGCCGGGGGTGAAGCCGACGGCCTTGAGGACGGAGATGTCCCGCAAGTGGCCCCGGACGCGGGTGCTGATGGCGCCGGCGACGGCGAGGGCGGCGGCGAGCAGCGCGCCGAGTCCGAAGGTGACGAGCAGCAGGCCGAGGAGCCGGTCGTCGCTCTGCGCCTCGGCTCTGGCCTGTTTCCAGTCGGAGACCTCGGTGACGCCGTCGGCGCCGAGGAGGGTGACGGCGCGCTGGACGGCGTATCCGGTGTCGTCGGGGTCGGCGAGGCGCAGGCCGACGACCTGGCCGAGCTGGTCGGCGGGGGCGGTGACGCGGTCGAGGGCGCCGGGCAGGACCCAGGCGACGCCGGGGCGGTCGCCGGCGCGGTGGTCGCGTTCGGCGGTGTCGGCGATGCCGAGGACGGTGAGTTCGCGGGGTCCTTCGGAGCCGCCGGGGACGGTGACGGTGTCGCCGGGTTCGGCCCACAGGGCGCGGGCGAGGCCGGCCTGGAGGACCACGCCGTCGGGGGTGCCGGTGTCGAGCCAGCGGCCGCGGACGACCTGGGGGCTGTC
>NZ_WMLF01000234.1 GCF_014156695.1 Streptomyces durbertensis
GGGCGGGGTGGGTCGGCCGGTGCGGGTCCTGCTCGTCGACGACGACGCGCTCGTCCGCGCGGGCCTGCGGCTGATGCTGCGCGGCGCGGACGACCTGACGGTCGTGGGTGAGGTCTCCGACGGGGACCAGGTGGTCCCGGCCGTCCGCGAGCTGGCACCCGACGTGGTCCTGATGGACATCCGCATGCCCGTACGGGACGGCATCGCCGCCACCCGGGAACTCGTCGGCTCGGGCGCGGAACACCCTCCGCGCGTCCTGGTGTTGACGACGTTCGGCTCGGAGAGCACGGTCCTGGAGGCGGTGCGCGCCGGCGCCGCCGGCTACCTGCTGAAGGACACCGAGCCGGAGGAGATCGTCGAGGCCGTCCGCCGCGCGGCGGCGGGCGAACCGGTCCTCTCCCCCGCCGTCGCCCGCACCCTGATGCGGCACGCCGCCGCGACCGCCACCGACTCCCGGGCGGCCCAGGCCCGCACCCGCCTTTCCGCCCTCTCCGACCGCGAACGCGAGGTGGCCGCAGCGGTGTCCGAGGGTCTGTCGAACGCGGAGATCGCCGAACGCCTCTACATGTCCGTCGGCACGGTCAAGGCCCATCTCTCCAGCGCGCTGAGCAAGCTCGGCCTCGACAACCGCGTCCAACTCGCCCTCCTCGCCCACGACGCCACCGACCGCTGACGGTGCCGCCGGCTTGGGGGTATCACCGACCGCAAGCGGCGGGAACGGCTCCGGCGCGGCCGGCGTCCCAGCTCACGACGCCGAACAGAAAAGTGCAGGTGAGAGCCGGGATGGCACAGGGGACCGGGACGAGACGCAGACGGCGCGGACGGATCGTGGCCATAGCGCTGCCGGTGTGCGGCGTGTTGATCGCCGCCGGGTGGCGGCTGTGGCACGACCCGACGCCATACAAGCTGCGGGACTCACCGGAGGTGCGGGTCACGGTCGTCCCGGCCAAGTCCCCCTACCCGGATGTGGAGCCGCTCGCGCGGGAGACGGAACGGGTCATCAAGGTGTACGTCCAGCGGCTCCTGGCCGGGGACGCCGCCGACCTCGCCGCCATCGGCGCCCCCTGGTACACCGGCCGGGAGGAGGCGGCGCGCGAACTGATCTCCCGCCACGGCGCCCAGGCCGGTGAACCGGTCAAGGCGGTCGTGGCCGAACCCGTCGTGGACTACCTGGCCTATGTCAGCCTCCGCTTCGCCGACGGGAGCCGGCAGAGGATCGACCTCACCAGGGACAAGGGCGTGTGGTGGGTGCAGCTGGGCGAGGGCGACCCCGTGAGGCCGTAGTCACGCGAGCCGTCCCGCGCGGCCGTCCCGTCAGCGGACGACGTCGAACACGTTCTTCTGGATGCCGTTCGCGTACGCCTCGTGCTCGACAAGCTTCAGCTTCTGCGCGTCCTTGTCGGTCTCGCTGAACAGGCGCTTGCCCGCGCCGAGCAGGAGCGGGAAGACGAGCAGGTGGTAGCGGTCGATCAGCCCGGCGTCCGACAGGTTCCGGTTCAGGGCGGCGCTGCCGTGCACGATGATCGGCCCGCCTTCCGTCTCCTTCAACGCGGCGACGTCGTCGAGGGAACGCAGGATGGTCGTCTCGCCCCAGCCCGCCACCAGGTCGTCCTCGGCGAGGGTGGTGGAGACCACGTACTTGGGCATCGCGTTGTAGTCGGCGAACTCGGCCATGTTCGGCCACACCGAGCTGAACGCCTCGTAGCTGGCCCGCCCCAGCATCATCGCCGAGGCCGCCCGCTGCTCCCGGTCCTTGATCTCGTACGCCTCGGGCAGGAACTCGACGTCCTTGAAGGTCCAGCCGGAGTTCCGGTAGCCGGGCTCACCACCCGGCGCCTCCATGACACCGTCGAGTGAGACGAACGCCGTGCTGATCAGAGTGCGCATGTGTGGATACCTCGGTGTCTCGTGTCGTGCGGACGGGAACGGGCCCGAGAGCTCGGCCCCTCACCACGTATCGACGGCTCAGCCGGGTATTTCTCATCGCCGGCGGCCGGATTCGAACGATACTCACCTCATGGCAGGTATGGAGGCGTTCCGCGACGCGGTGACCGCGTGGGCGGCGGGTGGCCCTGACGGCGCCGTTCACGAACTGGCCGCACGTGTATCCGCTCGGACGGTGATCCTGCTCGAAGGCCCGAGCGACGTGGCGGCGGTCAACGCGCTCGCGGACCGCCGAGGCCGTGACCTGGCCGCCGAAGGCGTGTGTGTTCTGTCGATGGGCGGCGCGATGAGCGTCGGACGCCACGCCCGTTTCCTCGGCCCCACCGGCCTGGGCCTCCGTCTCACCGGGCTGTGCGACGAGAGGGAGGCCCCCTTCTACACACGTGGCTTCGAGCAGGCCGGCGCGGCACCGCAGGCCTTCTACGTCTGTTCGGCTGACCTCGAGGACGAACTCGTCCGCGCGTTGGGCTTCCCACGGATGGAGGAGTTGATCCGGCAGGAAGGCGACCTGCGCGCGCTGCACACCTTCCTCCGCCAACCCGCGCAGCAAGGCCGCTCCGCCGAGCAGCAGTTCAAGCGCTTCCTCGGAACGACGTCGGGGCGCAAGATCCACTACGGCCGCGTCCTCGCCGAGGCCCTCACCCCCGAACAGGTTCCAGCACCTCTCGACGCCCTGCTCTCCGCGGTCTGACCCTTCTCGGGGCCAGACCGCCTGACCGCGACGGTCAGACGTTCGAGCGCGGGTGCCGCCGCCCACTCGGAACGTGCCACAACTGTCCGATCAAGAGGGCGTTGACCAGCCCGGACGCAAGAACGCCGCCGGAGAAGACCAGCAGCCGCGCGACCGCCCTGGGGGACGAGGGATGAGTACGCCTACTCAAACCCCTACCCGTCCCGCACACGGGCGGAGTGAGTGTCGTCGCCGACCGCTTCGGCCGGCGACGACGCCGTACGGGCCGCGCTTCCTCAACGCCGCGGTGAGATAAGGAAAGGGGCCATGGGGTCAGGAAACGCGACGTCCCATCCGGGCCGACTGCCGGTTGCGGCCCTTGGTGTCCCACCACTCCTCGATGTGAGCCCGCACGATGTGCACGAGTTGCCGGAGCCGTTCGGGGTCGGGCGCCGGTGAGGTGAACACGTCGGCAAAGGACTTGTCGTTCCAGAGGAGCGTGAACTCCCAGTCCTCGTCCTCGTGGTCTTCGCGCCGCACGGTGAGCCGGTACGTCAGCGTGACGTTGCGGTTCAGGTGGTGGTCGAGCGAGAGGCCGGTGACGTCGAACATCTCCGCGCCGTCCCCCGTCGTGTACCCGCGGGCCAGGGCCCGCTCAGCGGGCGTCGCTTCCGCACCGTCCACGCCGTGCCCCCTCCGGTCTCCTCAGTCGATCACGGTGCCTACGGTTGCATGCCACGGCGGCTGGGCGCGACGGCATATGGGAAGCGACCCTCGGGCGCCCCGTCCACTCCGACGACGGACGGGCTCACTTCCCACTCTCCAAGTCAAGTCGTCGTGAGCCGTGATCGTGTCCACGGCCCACATCTCTCGTTGCCGGGGCATGACCAAGATCTTCAGTCGAGCGCTCGGCGCTGCCGCCGTTGCCGGAATCGCCACCCTCGCAGCAGCCGGCCCCGCCCTCGCCGACCCCGCTCCGGGCGGCCTCATCGGGAGTCACGTCGGAGTGATCGGCCTCGCCAGTCAGAACAGCGCCGTGAACAACGGAAACATCGGAGGGGGCATCAGCCACGCGGAGAACGCTCACAACTCCGCACAGCAAGTCGTCACCGACGCCCAGGCCATCGACGTCGCCAAGAACGTGGAGGTGCTGGAGAAGCCGCTCGTCCTGGTCTGAGACCAGGAGTGTGAGCGGCCACCAGCTCGTCAAGCGACTCCGGGCTGTCGACCTGGTGCGGATGTGGTGCGCCGCAGAGCCCCCGTGGCACGATGACCCGCGGGGAGAGGGGGACGTCATTCAGTCGGCGCTCGCGAACATCGCACTCGGGCTGGTGACCAGCTTGCTCGGCGGTGGGTTCGTCTGGTTGTGGGAGCGGGCCAAGCACAGTCGGGCGGAGAACAGGCGAGCGGCCTTCTTCGGCGTCCGGCCCGGTGAGAACTGCCTGATCGTGGTGGGCAACAAGTACAACTCACCCGGCACCGCGCACCAGCGCGATGTACGCGCTGTCGTAGAGCTGACGCTTCTCGCTGGCGAGTTGGGTTGCGGCGTCTCGGTGGAAACCGGAGACTTCCGCGGCGGCAACGGCGACCGCACCGAGTTCTGCGTGGGCGGCCCCTTGGGAGGTTCGAACCTTCGCACCGGCGGCCACCTCGCCGCTCACCTGCCCGGGGTGGTCATCCACCCCTACAACGGCACCCACCCGGACTCGGTGGCCTATGAGGTCGGCGGGGAGAAGTTCCTGTTCGACCGCGGCCACCAGGAGTACGCCGTCGTCGCGAAGTTCACGCCGGCGGAGTCCGTCGCCCCGGTGTTCCTGGTGGCCGGGCAGTCGTCCATGGCCAACCTGGCCGCGATCCACTTCCTCCGGCGCGAGTACAGGCAGGTGGCCAGGCAGCTGTCGTCGGTGGAGCGCTTCTGCGTGCTCGTCAAGGTCTCCGACATCGGGACGTACGCGTTCCATCGCGCGACGCTTGAGCGCGACGTCACCGCAGCGGCGTTCGGCGGGTGAGCCGGCGGGCCCGAAGGGGCCCGGCGCAGCGGAAAGCCCCCTGCCGGCGGCAGAGAACCGCTGGTAGGGGGCTGTTCTCGCGGGGGGTTACTTCTTCTTGCCCTGGTTCTTGACGGCTTCGATGGCGGCCTTGGCGGCCTCCGGGTCGAGGTAGGTGCCGCCGGGGTTGAGGGGGCGGAAGTCGGCGTCGAGCTCGTAGGAGAGCGGGATGCCGGTGGGGATGTTGAGGCCGGCGATCTCGGTGTCGGAGATGCCGTCGAGGTGCTTCACCAGCGCGCGGAGGCTGTTGCCGTGGGCGGCGACGAGGACGGTCCGGCCGGCGAGGAGGTCGGGGACGATGCCGTCGTACCAGTACGGCAGCATGCGGATGACGACGTCCTTGAGGCACTCGGTGCGGGGACGCAGCTCCGGGGGGATGGTGGCGTAGCGGGGGTCGTCGCTCTGCGACCACTCGGTGCCGTCGGCGAGCTCCGGCGGCGGGGTGTCGTAGGAGCGGCGCCACAGCATGAACTGCTCCTCGCCGAACTCGGCGAGGGTCTGGGCCTTGTCCTTGCCCTGGAGCGCGCCGTAGTGCCGCTCGTTGAGGCGCCAGGAGCGGTGGACCGGGATCCAGTGGCGGTCGGCGGCCTCGAGGGCGAGCTGCGCGGTGCGGATGGCCCGCTTCTGGAGGGAGGTGTGTACGACGTCGGGGAGCAGGTCGGCGTCCTTGAGTAGCTCTCCGCCCCGGACGGCCTCCTTCTCGCCCTTCTCGTTCAGGTTGACGTCCACCCAGCCGGTGAACAGGTTCTTCGCGTTCCACTCGCTCTCGCCGTGGCGGAGGAGGATCAGCTTGTACGGTGCGTCGGCCATGCGGCCAGCCTAATGGCTGCCGCATGGCCGACCGTGGTGGCCGTCCGCGCTACGGACGCGTAGCCAGGCGCCACTCGATCAGGTGAGTGCAGGCCTGCTCGGATGCGTGCCGGGAGGCGGCTGCGGGGACCGCGAAGGGGCTGGTCAGAGCCCCATGGAGGCGAGCTCGATCGGGGAGCGGTAGCGGGAGGCGGCGTTGATCACGCAGATGCGGTAGGTGCGGTTCTGCTTGACGACGAGGAAGTAGTCGCGGATCTGCTTCCAGTAGTTGCGCAGGTAGCTGAGGCCGGGCATGAACGCGGGCGGGCGGGGGACGAGGGCGAAGGCCTCGGAGCAGCGCAGGATGCCGTCGGTGGCCTCGGAGAGGACTTCGGCGACGGCGGCGTTCATGGTCCAGCCGGCGGCCAGGTCGGGGTTCCAGATGGCGGCGGCTATCTCACGGAGGGCTTCCTGCTCCTCGGGGGTGAGGTCGCTGGTGGCGGCGGTGAAGGCCGCGGCGGCGGCCTGGGTGTCGGCGGCGCCGGCGGCCGGTGCGGCGGCGGTGGGCGGCGCGGCCGGGGCGCCGGCGGCGTGGGCGGTGCCGACGGTGCCGAGCGTGCCGACGGCGAGCATGCCGCCGGCGACCAGCGCGGCGACGGCGGGGAAGGTGCGCTTGCGGAGTGCGTTCATCGTGCTGCTGCCCCTCGTTTGTGCGTGCCCGGATGCCCGGATGGAAGGTCGGTCGGGTGGTGCTCGCCGACGGTCACACGGCCTTCACATCCGGGCAACGGGATCGGGGCGGAACGGCCGAAAGCAGTGGGGTCAGGCAGCCGGAGCCGGCCGTTCCGCATCGCCGCCCGCGCCGCGGGTGCGCAGCCAGTGGGCGAGGAGGAGGAAGCCGACGGCGGCGAGGACGCCGTGGGCGATCCGCAGCGGGGGGCCGCCGAAGAACTGCGGGAGGTAGAGGACCAGCGCGGCGCCGAAGGGCCAGCCGAGCCAGCGTGCGGCGCGCCCGGAGCGGGCGACGGCGAGCGCGACGAGTACGCCGGTGGCGGCGAACAGCAGCATGGCGATGCTGAAGACGGTGGCGGGGACGGCGTCCATGCGGACGGAGTCGGCGAGGGTCAGCAGTTCGGTGTCGCCGGTGCGGGCGGCCTCCTCGCTGATGGCCTGGAGGCCGAAGACCTCACCGCCGTAGTACGGGAGGGCGAGGCCGGCGCCGAACCAGGCGGTGAGGAACGCGGCGGTCATGGGCTTCCGGCCCGCGGTCCCGTCGACGGCGGCGCGTACGCCGATCAGGCCGAGCGGCATCAGGATGAAGGCGAGCATGCCGGCGAGGTGGGAGAGGGCCCAGCGGCCGGAGGCCATGGCGTCGGCGCCGTCGAGGGTGGTCTCGTCGCTGTAGGGGCGGAGCGCCGGGTAGAGGGCGAGGAGTACGCCGGCGGTCGCCAGCGCGAGGGCGGCCCACCGGAGGGTGGTGGCGTTGTCGCGCTCGGCGGTCGTGGGGTCCGGCATGGGTGGGTCTCCGTCCTTCCGGGGCGCGGTCCGGCCCCGCGCCTGTGCGGTTCGATCTTCGCGCCGATCGGGCGCGGAGGTGGGGGTTTTGGGCATACGCCGGGTGAACGTCACCGCTCGCAGCGCTTCTTGAGCGCGTCGTTGAACGTCTCGAAGCCGGTGGCGGTGCGGCTGAGCATGCCGCCGCCGAAGGGGGTGAGGATGCCGGAGAACCGTTCGCCGTGGTGGAGCATGGTTCCGCCGTCGGGGGTGGCGGTCAGTTCGAAGCGGTGGCGTCCGTCGAAGATCCCGGGCACGAGGAGGCGGCCGAGCCAGGCGAACCGGTGAGGGGCGTCGAGCTCGACGACGCGGGGGCGGAAGTCCATGCGCTTGCCGCCGGGCGGGGCGATGGTGACGGTCAGGGTCTCGCCGAGGCGGGGGGTGCCTTCGAGGCGGACGAAGAAGGGGTCCCATTCCTGGTGGCCGGGGAAGTCGGTGAGCACGTCCCACACCCGCTGGGGGGGCGCGCCGATCTCGATCTGGGTGCTGATGGTGGGCATGGGGCCGTCGCCTGCCTTCGGAAGGGGTCGCGGATGGGTTCCGGGCGTTCGGGTTCCGAGTGGGTGGTGTGGGTGCCGTGGTGGTGTGGGCGGCGCCGGCAGTACAGCAACGGTTGCTTCAGGCGCGCTTAGGTGCCGCCCAAGTCGCTCGCCATCACCGGTGGTGACGCTGGGGGCGTCAACAGGGTTCAGCGCTGCCTGGGGAGTGGGATGACACAGCACACGACGGTCGCCGTGGCGGATGACGCCGAATCGGGCGGCGGCCCTCACCGAGGTCCCGCGGTCGAGGCCGGACGGCCGCCCGTCGGGCGGGGCTGGACGGCCCGGTACGCCCTCGCGAGCACCGGTATGTGGCTGGGCGTGCTCACCCCGATGGGCGTGCAACTGGCCCGCCAGGCGGAGAAGTTCGCGCCGGACTCGAAGACGGAGCTGCTGGGGCTGACGACCGGGTTGGGCGCGCTGGTGACCATGCTGGCGGTGCCGCTGCTCGGCGCGGCGAGCGATCGTACGCGGTCCCGTTTCGGCCGGCGGCGGCCGTGGATCGCCGGGGGTGCGGCGGTGGCCGCGCTCGGCCTGGTGCTGCTGTCGTTGGCGCCGGGGCCGGGGTGGATGGTCGCCGGGTGGGTGGTGGCGCAGACGGGCCTGTCGTCGGTGCAGGCGGGGCTGGTGGCGACGGTGCCGGACCGGGTGCCGCGTGAGCAGCTGGGTTCGGTGGCGGGCTGGGCGGGGCTCTCGCCGATGTTGGG
>NZ_WMLF01000235.1 GCF_014156695.1 Streptomyces durbertensis
ACCCCGACCGGTCCGCCGACCCCGGCCACCCGGCGGACGCCAAGCCCTCCGGCACGCCCCGGAGGTCCGACAACAACCGGGGGAGTGGAACGGCGTGAGGGAACGACTCACCGACGGCCTGTACGGCCTGGGCTGGGGGGCGGTCAAGCGGCTGCCCGAGCGCACCGCCGTGGGCCTCGGCCGCACGGTCGCCGACCGCACCTGGAAGCGGCGCGGCAAGGCGGTGCGCCAGTTGGAGGCGAACCTCGCCCGGGTGGTGCCCGACGCCTCGCCCGAACGCCTCAGAGAGCTGTCCCGCGCCGGAATGCGCTCCTACCTGCGGTACTGGATGGAGGCGTTCCGACTGCCCGCGTGGAGCGCGGAGCGGATCGGCCGCAGCGTCTACATCCACGACCTGCACCACCTCACCGACTCGCACGCCGCCGGCAAGGGCACCGTGCTCGCCCTTCCGCACCTGGCCAACTGGGACCTCGCCGGCGCCTGGCTCGCCAGCCACCTCGGCATCCCCTTCACCACCGTCGCCGAACGCCTCAAGCCCGAGTCGCTGTACGACCGGTTCGTCGCCTACCGGGAGGGCCTCGGCATGGAGGTGCTGCCGCACGAGGGCGGCGCCGCCTTCGGCACGCTCGCCCGCCGGATGCGGGCCGGCGGCATGGCCGCCCTCGTCGCCGACCGCGACCTGTCCGCCTCCGGCATCGAGGTGGACTTCTTCGGCGAGAAGGCCCGGATGCCCGGCGGTCCCGCGCTGCTCGCTCTCCAGACCGGCGCCCGGCTGCTGCCCGCGACGCTCTGGTACGACGGCACCCCCGTGCTCAAGGGCCGGGTCCACCCCCCGGTGGCCGTGCCGACCGAGGGCACCCGCGCGGAGAAGGCCGCCGCGATGACCCAGCGGATGGCGGACCGCTTCGCCGAGGGCATCGCCGCCCACCCCGAGGACTGGCACATGCTGCAGCGACTGTGGCTCTCCGACCTGGAGCCCCGCGACACCGGGCAGGGCGCGGACCCGGCGTCCGGGCCGGCGGCCCCGCTGCCGCAGGCACGGCCGTCCGACGGCACGACGGCCGACCGGCAGCAGTCGCGCGCCGGCGGCGAGACGGGACGGAAGCCGTGAGGATCGGCATCGTCTGCCCCTACTCGTGGGACGTGCCCGGCGGCGTCCAGTTCCACATCCGCGACCTGGCCGAGCACCTGATCAGGTCGGGCCACGAGGTCTCCGTCCTGGCCCCCGCCGAAGAGGGCAGCCTGCTCCCGCCGTACGTCGTCTCCGCCGGCCGGGCCGTGCCGGTTCCCTACAACGGCTCGGTGGCGCGCCTGAACTTCGGCGTGCTCTCCGCCGCCCGCACCCGCCGCTGGGTCAACGAGGGCGGCTTCGACGTGCTGCACCTGCACGAGCCCGCCGCCCCCTCGCTCGCCCTGCTGGCCTGCTGGGCGGCGAGCGGCCCCGTCGTCGCCACCTTCCACACCTCCAACCCGCGCTCGCGCGCCATGATGGCCGCCTACCCGATCCTCCAGGCCGCCCTGGAGAAGATCAGCGCGCGCATCGCGGTGAGCGAGTACGCCCGCCGGACCCTCGTCGAGCACCTGGGCGGGGACGCGGTGGTCATCCCCAACGGCGTGGACGTGGACTTCTTCGCCTCCGCCGAGCCCAAGAGCGAGTGGCAGGGCGAGACCATCGGCTTCGTCGGCCGCATCGACGAGTCCCGCAAGGGCCTGCCGGTGCTCATGCGCGCCCTGCCGGAGATCCTGCGCCGCCGCCCCGGGGCCCGCCTGCTGGTCGCCGGACGCGGCGACGAGCGGGAGGCCGTCGCCGGTCTCCCCGAGGAGCTGCGGGACCGCGTCGAGTTCCTCGGCATGGTCAGCGACGAGGACAAGGCCCGGCTGCTGCGCAGCGTCGACGTGTACGTGGCGCCCAACCTCGGCGGGGAGAGCTTCGGCATCATCCTGGTGGAGGCCATGTCGGCCGGCGCGCCCGTGCTCGCCAGCGACCTGGACGCGTTCGCCCAGGTGCTGGACGGCGGGCGAGCGGGGGAGCTGTTCCCCAACGAGGACGCCGACGCGCTCGCCGAGGCCTGCGTCCGCCTCCTCTCCGACCCCGAGCGGCGGGCCGAGCTGCGGGCGCACGCCTCCCGTCATGTGCGGCGCTTCGACTGGTCGACCGTCGGCGCGGACATCCTCGCCGTCTACGAGACGGTCATCGAGGGCGCGGCACGCTCCGCCGCGGGCCCCGACACCGGGTCGGCGGGCCCGGACGAGGGGTCGGACGCCGGGTCGGACGCGGGTTCGGACAGCGCGGTGGCCGGCGGCACGGACTCCGGGGCCGCCGCGACCGGCCAGCGGCCGCGCTCCACGGGCTGGCGCCGCCCCTGGGGGTGAGAGCGCCGGCCGGTACTGTAGCCAGCCGTGACGACCTTCACCTGGCTCATCCTGGCCGCCGCCGCGCTGCTGCTGATCGCGGTCTACCTCAGCTGGACCGCCGGCCGGCTCGACCGCCTGCACAGCCGGATCGACGCCGCCCGCGCCGCGCTCGACGCCCAGCTGCTGCGCCGCGCCTCGGTGGCCCAGGAGCTGGCCACCTCGGGCGTGCTCGACCCGGCCGCCTCGATGGTCCTCCACCAGGCCGCCCACCGGGCGCGCCAGGCGGAGGAGGAGGAACGCGAGGTCGCCGAGAGCGAGTTCAGCCAGGCGCTGCGCGCGGTCTTCGCCGACCAGGCCCAGGTGGCCGCGGTGCGGGAGGTTCCCGGCGGCGAGGAGACCATCGAGGAGCTGACCGCCGCCGTGCGCCGCGTGCCGATGGCACGCCGCTTCCACAACGACGCGGTGCGCGCCGCGCGGGCGCTGCGGCGGCACCGCAAGGTGCGGCTGTTCCGGCTGGCCGGCCACGCGGTCTCCCCGCAGGCGTTCGAGATGGACGACGAGCCGCCGGCGGTCCTCGACGACCGCAGCAACCCCGCCTGACCGCGCCCCGTCCGCCAGGGGCCGTGACAGGCCACCGACCGTGAATTGGCCCTTGCCGCCCGGGCCGGGCCCGTCTTTTATCAGTGGAGGAGCACGACCGCGTCCGAAGTGGACCTGGTGGCCGGTCGGCCGTCCGACAGGACGGGCCTACGATGGCCCTGTCGTACTTTCCCCGTCGAGTGAGGTCAAACCGTGTCCAGCACGTCACCCAGCACGTCCGAAGCCACCGCCCCCGCCACCGGCACCGCCCGGGTCAAGCGCGGCATGGCCGAGCAGCTCAAGGGCGGCGTGATCATGGACGTGGTCACCCCCGAGCAGGCCAAGATCGCCGAGGACGCCGGCGCGGTCGCGGTCATGGCGCTGGAGCGGGTCCCGGCCGACATCCGCAAGGACGGCGGCGTCGCCCGCATGTCCGACCCGGACATGATCGAGGGCATCATCGACGCCGTGTCGATCCCGGTGATGGCCAAGTCCCGCATCGGCCACTTCGTGGAGGCCCAGGTCCTCCAGGCGCTCGGCGTCGACTACATCGACGAGTCCGAGGTGCTCACCCCGGCCGACGAGGTCAACCACAGCGACAAGTTCGCCTTCACCACGCCGTTCGTCTGCGGCGCCACCAACCTCGGTGAGGCCCTGCGCCGCATCGCCGAGGGCGCGGCGATGATCCGCTCCAAGGGCGAGGCCGGCACCGGCAACGTCGTCGAGGCCGTCCGCCACATGCGCCAGATCAAGGGCGACATCAGCCGTCTGCGCGGCCTGGACAACCACGAGCTGTACGCCGCCGCCAAGGAGCTGCGCGCCCCCTACGAACTGGTCAAGGAGGTCGCCGAGCTGGGCAAGCTGCCGGTCGTGCTGTTCTCCGCCGGTGGTGTCGCGACCCCGGCCGACGCCGCCCTGATGCGCCAGCTCGGCGCCGAGGGTGTGTTCGTCGGCTCCGGCATCTTCAAGTCCGGCGACCCGGCCAAGCGCGCCGCCGCCATCGTGAAGGCCACCACCTTCTACGACGACCCCAAGGTGATCGCCGACGCCTCGCGCAACCTCGGTGAGGCCATGGTCGGCATCAACTGCGACACCCTGCCGGAGACCGAGCGCTACGCCAGCCGCGGCTGGTGACGCGGGCCTGCGAAGCAGGCCCTGAGCGCCGCAGCTGACGTGGGGCACTTCCCTGGGCCAAGCCCCGGGAAGTGCCCCACGGAGCCTGTCCGGCGGGTCGGAGCGGCGCCGGCCGAACCGCTGGTCACGGGGCCGCGCGTCAGCAACTTCAGGAGAGTCGTCTTGAGCACCGAAGCCACCACCTCCCAGCCCGTCGTCGGCGTCCTCGCCCTCCAGGGCGACGTGCGCGAGCACCTGGCCGCGTTGCGCGCCGCCGGCGCCGACGCCCGCGAGGTGCGCCGGCCCGAGGAACTGGCCGCGGTCGACGGCCTGGTCATCCCCGGCGGCGAGTCCACGACCATGTCCAAGCTCGCCACGATCTTCGGCCTGCTGGAGCCGCTGCGCGAGCGGGTGCGGTCGGGCATGCCCGCCTACGGGTCCTGCGCCGGCATGATCATGCTCGCGGACAAGATCCTCGACCCGCGCAGCGGCCAGGAGACCGTCGGCGGCATCGACATGATCGTCCGCCGCAACGCCTTCGGCCGGCAGAACGAGTCCTTCGAGGCGTCGCTGGAGGTGGCCGGCCTGGAGGGCGGGCCGGTGGAGGGCGTGTTCATCCGGGCGCCGTGGGTGGAGTCCACCGGCGCCGCGACGGAGGTGCTGGCGACCTACGACGGGCACCCGGTGGCGGTCCGTCAGGGCGCGCTGCTGGCCACCTCCTTCCACCCGGAGCTGACCGGCGACCACCGCGTCCACCGGCTGTTCACCGACATGGTCCGGGCGGCGGCGCCCGCGCGTTGATCCCGCCGGACCCCGGGAGTCGGCCCCGGCCGGAGGGCGCAAGCCGTGGCGCCGGCCGGTCGGCGGTAGGATCAGGCGCGTTGGTTCTGTCGGTGACATCAAAGGAGCGAGGCTGTGTCCGGCCACTCTAAGTGGGCAACCACCAAGCACAAGAAGGCCGTGATCGACGCCAAGCGCGGCAAGCTCTTCGCCAAGCTGATCAAGAACGTCGAGGTGGCGGCACGGCTGGGCGGAGCCGACCCGGAAGGCAACCCCACGCTCTACGACGCCATCCAGAAGGCCAAGAAGAGCTCGGTCCCGAACAAGAACATCGACAGCGCGGTCAAGCGCGGTGCCGGTCTTGAGGCGGGCGGCGCCGACTACGAGACGATCATGTACGAGGGCTACGGCCCCAACGGCGTCGCGCTGCTCATCGAGTGCCTCACCGACAACCGCAACCGCGCCGCCTCCGACGTGCGGGTGGCGATGACCCGCAACGGCGGTTCGATGGCCGACCCGGGTTCGGTGTCCTACCTGTTCAACCGCAAGGGCGTCGTCATCGTCCCCAAGGGCGAGCTGACCGAGGACGACGTGCTCGGCGCGGTGCTCGACGCCGGCGCCGAGGAGGTCAACGACCTCGGCGAGTCCTTCGAGGTGCTGAGCGAGGCCGGCGACCTGGTCGCCGTCCGCACCGCGCTCCAGGACGCCGGCATCGACTACGACTCCGCCGAGGCGAACTTCGTCCCGTCGATGCAGGTCGAGCTGGACGAGGAGGGCGCGCGGAAGATCTTCAAGCTGATCGACGCCCTGGAGGACAGCGACGACGTGCAGAACGTCTTCGCCAACTTCGACGTGTCCGACGAGGTCATGGCCAAGGTCGACGCCTGAGCCGACCGTCGGCCGGGCACCGGCCGCGCACACCGTGACGGGCCGGCGGGGGAGCACCCCGCCGGCCCGTCGGCGCACCGACACCGGCCGGGCGCGGGGGTGTTGTCACAGCCGGGGGCTACGCTTCCGTCGGAAGCCGGCAGCCGTCAGGGGCGGTCGGCAGCGGACACGGACGCGGGTTGTCAGCGGGGAGGAAGCCGGTGCTGGTGCTCGGGGTCGATCCGGGCCTTACCCGGTGCGGCGTGGGCGTGGTCGAGGGCAGCGCCGGGCGGCCGCTGCGGATGGCCGGGGTCGGCGTCGTCCGCACGCCGAGCGACGCGGACACCGCGCAGCGGCTGCTCGCGGTCGAGCGCGGGCTGGAGGAGTGGCTGGACCGGCACCGCCCCGACGTCGTGGCCGTCGAGCGGGTCTTCAGCCAGCACAACGTCAGCACGGTGATGGGCACGGCCCAGGCCAGCGCGGTTGCCATGCTGTGCGCCGCCCGGCGCGGGCTGCCGGTCGTGCTGCACACGCCCAGCGAGGTCAAGGCGGCCGTCACCGGCTCCGGCCGGGCGGAGAAGGCGCAGGTGGGCGCGATGGTCGCGCGGCTGCTGCGGCTGGCGGAACCGCCGCGCCCGGCGGACGCCGCCGACGCGCTCGCGCTGGCGATCTGCCACATCTGGCGGGCGCCCGCGCTCGGTCGGCTCCAGGCGGCCGCCGCCCGGCAGACCTCCGCCGCCGGAAGCGCCACCGGCGGTGCTCCCGGTCGTCTCCCCGGCCGTGCCGCCGGTCGTCCACGAAGCAGGAAGGGCAGCAGCACATGATCGCCTTTGTCGAGGGCCGGGTGGCCGCCGTCGCGCCGGACGGCGCGGTCGTCTCCGTCGGCGGGGTCGGCCTCAACGTCCAGTGCACGCCGGGCACGCTCGCCGGGCTGCGGGTCGACGAACCCGCCCGGCTGGCCACGTCCCTTGTCGTCCGCGAGGACTCCCTCACCCTCTACGGCTTCGCCGACGAGGACGAGCGGCAGGTGTTCGAACTCCTCCAGACCGCCAGCGGCGTCGGCCCCCGGCTCGCCCAGGCCATGCTCGCCGTGCACACGCCCGACGCCCTGCGCACAGCGGTCGCCACCGGCGACGAGAAGGCGCTCACCGCCGTCCCGGGCATCGGCAAGAAGGGCGCGCAGAAGCTACTGCTGGAGCTGAAGGACCGGCTGGGCGCCCCCCGGGGCCCGGTGGGCGCCGGCCGTGCGGCCCCGGCCGCCGCACCCGCCGGCTGGCGGGACCAGCTCGGCGGAGCGCTGGTGGGTCTCGGCTACTCCACCAGGGAGGCCGACGAGGCCGTGGCGGCGGTGGAGCCCCGCGCCGAGGAGACGCTGGCCCAGGGCGGCACCCCGCAGGTCGGGGAGCTGCTGCGGGCGGCCCTCCAGACCCTCAACCGGGCCCGCTGACCCCCGCCCGCACGGCCTGCACGGCCCGCGACAGACTTACCGAACCCGACGGAAAGACCGATGATGACCTGGGACGACGGCAGCACCGACGGCGCCTACCCGGCCGGCCTCGACGGCCTGGCGCCGGGCGGCCCGGCGGGGGACGCCGAGCGGCTGGTGGACGCCGGCGCCGACAGCGAGGACAGCGCCGTGGAGGCGGCGCTGCGTCCGAAGAGCCTGGCCGAGTTCGTGGGTCAGCCCAAGGTGCGGCAGCAACTCGATCTGGTGTTGAAGGCGGCCAGGCAGCGCGGCGCGAGCGCCGACCACGTCCTGCTCTCGGGCGCCCCGGGTCTCGGCAAGACGACCCTGTCGATGATCATCGCCTCGGAGATGGGCGCCCCCATCCGCATCACCTCGGGCCCCGCCATCCAGCACGCCGGCGACCTCGCGGCCATCCTCTCCTCCCTCCAGGAGGGGGAGGTGCTGTTCCTCGACGAGATCCACCGCATGTCCCGGCCCGCCGAGGAGATGCTGTACATGGCGATGGAGGACTTCCGCGTCGACGTGATCGTCGGCAAGGGCCCGGGTGCCACCGCCATCCCGCTGGAGCTTCCCCCCTTCACCCTGGTCGGCGCCACCACCCGAGCCGGCCTGCTGCCGCCGCCGCTGCGCGACCGCTTCGGCTTCACCGCCCACATGGAGTTCTACGAGGCCGAGGAACTGGAACGGGTGGTGCACCGCTCGGCCCGGCTGCTGGACGTCGCCGTCGACGAGGCCGGCGCCGCCGAGATCGCCGGTCGCTCCCGTGGCACTCCGCGCATCGCCAACCGGCTGCTGCGCCGGGTCCGCGACTACGCGCAGGTCGAGGCCGACGGCCACATCACCAGGGAGGTCGCCGGCAGGGCGCTCGCGGTGTACGAGGTGGACGAGCGCGGCCTGGACCGGCTCGACCGCGCGGTGCTGCAGGCGCTGCTCAAGCTGTTCGGCGGCGGCCCGGTGGGCCTGTCGACGCTGGCCGTCGCCGTGGGGGAGGAGCGCGAGACGGTCGAGGAGGTCGCCGAACCGTTCCTGGTACGGGAGGGACTGCTCGCCAGGACGCCGCGCGGGCGGGTCGCCACCCCCGCGGCG
>NZ_WMLF01000236.1 GCF_014156695.1 Streptomyces durbertensis
GGCTCCGGCGGCACGGACGGTCCGGGCGGCAGGACGGCAGGACGAGGGGCGAGGGACGAGGGACGAGGGGCGGATGCGGGACGTAATAACGCGGTAAAAAGTGCCCTCGCGCACCCCGCGCCCCGGTGGGACTCACATCACAGCTTTCCCACCCGGAATACCGGGCGGATAGCGGTCACACGCGACGGGGCGTGTTCCCCGGGCGCACACCGGTTCGTCACATTTCGCACACCCCGCACTCCTCCGGAACGCGGCGGACGACACGCCGGCGCGCCCGGCACAATGCCGGCCGCACCGGCAACGACCTGCAAGGATGCGGGGCGTCACCCACCGCGGAGACCGGGCGGGAATTTACCCCTTCAAAGTACGAATATCCCCTTTGTGCATTCCGCGTTATTCGTTCCGTTGAAGCCGGTGTCCGACATGACACCCGGAAACGAAGTGCGAGACCGCTCGCAACGGGCACCGACCGGGCATTCGCCGCACCTGGTCGTCACCGGTCGGACACCTCTTGGGAACGCTCAGATCAGCTACGATTCGGTCGAGTACGTTGTGTGCCCTGTCATGTGGCCCTTGCGAACGCCGGGCGGTGGCCGGCCCTACGAAGCGGCCGAACCTGTCCCTAGCTCACGGGAAGATTGCTGATCAGATGGACATTCCCCCTCTCGCCGAGGTGCGTCGCCTCACGGAGAAGAAGCGCGACGCCTGGTGGACGGTTCTGCTCGTCGACCCGGTGGCCACGCCTCTCGTCCGGGTCGTCGCGAGATGGCCCCGGATCACCCCCAACGGCATCACCTGGGGGGCGCTCTTCCTCGGTCTGGGTGCGGCGGTGTGCTTCTGGTTCGCCGACTGGAAGTGGCTGCTGCTCGGAGCCGGCCTCTACCACCTGAGCTTCATCCTGGACTGCATGGACGGCAAGCTCGCCCGGCTGACCGGGCGCGGCTCCGAGTTCGGCGGCTGGCTGGACTACGTCTTCGACCGCATCCGGGTGCTCGCCTGCGCCATCGCCCTGATGGGCGGCCAGTACAACAACACCGGTGACGTCGCCTTCATCTGGCTCGCGCTCGCCGTGGTCTTCCTGGACATGCTGCGCTACATCGACGCGCTCCAGATCTTCAAGGTGCGCCACAGCATGCGCAAGAAGATCAAGACGCGCGCCAAGGCCTTCCGCCGCGCGCAGGAGGAGCAGTACGGCGAGCAGCCGGGGGGCAACTCCCACGAGGCCGGCCTCGCGTTCATGGAGGACCTGCTCCGCGAGAACCCGACCGCGGACCTGGACAACAGCGACGAGACCGAGGCCGACGCCGAGGCCAAGCGGACCGCCGACGGCGAGGAGCCGGAGCTGGACGCCGACGGCCAGCCCGTCCGCAAGAAGGAGGTCATCGACCTCCACGTGGAGTTCAAGGGCCGCTTCCCCTGGTACGGCCGCTTCCGCACCTTCCTGCTGCGCCACCGCATCCGCACCCACCTGGTCAGCGGCATCGAGTTCCAGATGGCCGTGTTCATCATCGGCCCGCTGCTGGGCGCGATCATGCCGGTCACCGTCGTGGCGGGCGCGCTGCTCATGGTGTTCGAGCTGGCCATCATCTACAAGCTGCTGCTGTCCACGAAGGACTTCGAGCGCACGCTGGCCAAGTACCCCGTGCCGGAGGAGCCCGAGCAGCCGGAGCAGGCCGTCATCCCCGCCCAGCCGGCCGGTTCGGCGAGCGAGGCCGCCCCGGCCGCCGAGGGCGCCGCGGTGGCCCGCAAGTAGCCCACCGCGGGAGACGCACGGAGCAGTCGTCACAGCGAAGGCCCGCACCGACCGGTGCGGGCCTTCGTGTTGCGGCGGTCCCGCCACCCGGCCGGTGACGGGACGGCCGACTCACTCGAACGGGTCGAACTCCTCGTAGGCGCGGTCCGGGTCGTCCTGCCGCTCCGCGTCGCGGTCCCTGCGGCGCTGGGCCGCCGGACGGGAGACCTCGAGCCGGTGGTCCTCACCCCGACGCCCCAGCATCTCGGCGCCGGCCGCCATCGTCGGCTCCCAGTCGAAGACGACGGCGTTGTCCTCGGCGCCGATCGCCACACCGTCGCCCTCCCGGGCGCCGGCCTTGAGCAGCGCGTCCTCGACGCCGAGCCGGTTGAGCCGGTCCGCGAGGTAGCCGACGGCCTCGTCGTTGTTGAAGTCCGTCTGCCGCACCCAGCGCTCGGGCTTCTCACCGCGCACCCGGAACATGCCCTCGGCCTCCTTGGTGACGGTGAACCCGGAGTCGTCCACGGCCTGCGGCCGGATGACGATCCTGGTGGACTCCTGCCGGGGGGCCGCCGCCCTGGCCTCGTCGACCAGCGCCGCGAGCGCGAAAGACAGCTCCTTCAGGCCCTTCCTGGACACCGCGGAGACCTCGAAGACCTGGTAGCCGCGGGCCTCCAGGTCGCCCCTGACCATGTCGGCGAGGTCCTGGCCGTCGGGGATGTCGGTCTTGTTGAGGACAACAACCCGCGGCCGGTTGTCCAGACCGCCGTACTCGGCGAGTTCGGCCTCGATGACGTCGAGGTCGCTCAGCGGGTCGCGCTCGGTCTCCAGCGTGGCGGTGTCCAGCACGTGCACCAGCACCGAGCAGCGCTCGACGTGCCGCAGGAACTCCAGGCCCAGGCCCTTGCCCTGGCTGGCGCCGGGGATCAGCCCGGGCACGTCGGCCACGGTGTAGACCGTGGAACCCGCGCTCACCACACCGAGGTTGGGCACCAGGGTGGTGAACGGATAGTCCGCGATCTTGGGCTTGGCCGCCGAGAGCACCGAGATCAGCGAGGACTTGCCGGCCGAGGGGTAGCCCACCAGCGCCACGTCCGCGACCGTCTTCAGCTCCAGGACGATGTCCCGGACCTCACCC
Source organism: Streptomyces durbertensis (assembly GCF_014156695.1). Taxonomy (GTDB): domain Bacteria; phylum Actinomycetota; class Actinomycetes; order Streptomycetales; family Streptomycetaceae; genus Streptomyces; species Streptomyces durbertensis. The sequence continues at coordinate 2,871 of NZ_WMLF01000236.1, forward strand.
GGCTCGCCCAACAGGGCGAAGCCCGGGGCCTTGCGGCGGGCGGAGGCCAGCGCCGCGTTGCCCAGGCCGCCGCGGCCACCGCGGCCGACCACGAACGTGGTGCCCTGGCCGACGAGGTCGGCGAGCACCTCGCCCTTCCGGTCCAGGACGACGGTGCCGTCCGGCACCGGCAGGACGAGGTCCTTGCCGTGCGCGCCGTCCCGGTTGTCGCCGGCGCCCGGCTTGCCGTTGGTGGCGCCGCGGTGCGGCCGGTGGTGGTAGTCGATGAGCGTCGTGACGTCCTGGTCGACGACCAGGATCACGTCGCCGCCACGGCCGCCGTTGCCGCCGTCCGGCCCGCCCAGGGGCTTGAACTTCTCCCGGTGTACGGAGGCGCAGCCGTGGCCTCCGTTACCCGCGGCGATGTGGAGCTCGACGCGGTCCACGAAGGTGGTCATGACGGTCTGCCTCCCAGAATCGGGTCGGTTGCTGCTGTCGACGGGGTCCTGTGCCCCGTCCTAACACGCCGAGGGCGGAACCGCTTCCCCACCAGGGGAGAGGCGGTCCGCCCTCGGGATGCCGTGTGTGTCGCGGTCGTCGCTCAGGCGACCGGGACGATGTTCACGACCTTGCGGCCGCGGTGGGTGCCGAACTGCACCGCACCGGCGTTCAGCGCGAACAGGGTGTCGTCGCCACCGCGACCGACGCCCGAGCCCGGGTGGAAGTGGGTGCCGCGCTGGCGGACAAGGATCTCACCCGCGGACACGACCTGACCGCCGAAGCGCTTCACGCCGAGGCGCTGCGCGTTGGAGTCACGACCGTTCCGGGTGGACGATGCGCCCTTCTTGTGTGCCATGTTTCTCAGTCCCTCACTTAGCCGGGGCGTCGATGCCGGTGATCTTCAGCGCGGTGTGCAGCTGACGGTGACCGATCCGCTTCTTGTAGCCGGTCTTGTTCTTGTACTTCTGGATGTCGATCTTGGCACCCTTGTGGTGGTCGACCACCTCGGCCTGGACCTTCACACCGGCCAGCACCCACGGGTCGCTGGTGACCGAGTCACCGTCGACGAGCAGGATGGTGGAGAGCTCGACGCTGTCGCCGGGCTTGGTGGTGGAAAGACGGTCGACCTCGATGACGTCGCCCACAGAGACCTTCTGCTGGCGGCCGCCGGTGCGCACGATTGCGTACACGCGGAACTCTCTCTCGCTCGTAGACGGACCCCTGATGCCAGCCGCCCGGCGCGGGAACGGGCCCGCGAACGGTCCGATGTGGCGTGGACGGCCTCTCCGGGCCGGGGCGGTGGACGCCCGGCGTCCCGGAGGGATGTGCTCAGGAGTACGGCATGTCCAGTGACACGCCGACGGTCAAGGTTACGGGGCCCTTGACCTGGGGTCAAACCGGCCCCGGAGGGCCGACCGGTTCCGGTGCCGGGGGCGTCCGCCCATGGCACCGGAACCGGTGTCGGTCGACTCAGCCCTCGTCGGCCGCTGCCGCCGGGACGGTCTCGGCCTGCGGCTCCGCGGCCTTCTTCGCGGCGGCCTTCTTCACCGGGGCCTTGGCGGCCGCCTTCTTCGCCGGCGCCTTCGCCGCGGCCTTCTTGGCCGTCGTCTTCTTGGCGGTGGCCTTGGCCGCCGTCTTGGCCGTCTTCTTCGCGGCCGTCTTGGCGGCCTTCTTGGCCGGGGCCTTGGCGGCCTTCTTCGCGGCGGTCTTCCGGGCGGTCTTCGCCGCCTTCTTGGCCGGCTCCTCCGCAGGGGCCTCCCCGGACTCCTCCTGCGGCTCCTCCGCAGCGGCCTCCGCCGGCTCCACCGACTCGACCCGCTCGGCGACCGCCGCGTCGGACGGCTGGGGCGAGACGATCTCATCGGCGGCCCCGGCGACCTCCGCGGCGGCCTCGGCCGCGGGCACCACGATGGCGGCGGCCTGCGCGCCCTCCGGCGAACCGGCGGGGGCGGAAGCCCTGCGGGCCACCCGACGACGCGGCCTGGCGGGCGGCGCGGGCTCCTCCGCGGCGGCCACCGGCTCCGGTTCGGCGACCGGCTGCCCGGCGTCGGCCGAACGCTCCGACACCGGAACGGTGATCACACCGGCGGCCTCGCCGGTCTTCGGGGCGCCGGCCGGCGCGGACGCCTTCCGGCTCGCCCGACGACGTCCCCTGGCCTGCGGCGCGGCGGGCTCCCCGGCGGCCGCCGACGGCTCCTCCGAAGGAGCCTCGACGTGCTCGGTGGCCGGCGCGGGCTCGACGGCCACCGCCGGCTCGGGCTCGGCCGCGACCACGGCCGGCTCCTCGACGACAGCGGTCTCCGGTTCGGCCCCGGCACGTTCCCTCGGCTGCTCGCCGCGCGGCGGACCCGCCGGCGCCGACACCTTGCGGCTCGCCCGGCGACGCCCCCGGCGGCGGCCGGCGGCGGCCTCGGCCTCGGCGACGCTGCTGTACAGCTCCTCGTCCGGACGGAACTCCGGCGACGGCAACGCCACCGGCTCCTGCTCGGCGAGGTCGGCGGCCGACTCCTCGGCGAGCGGCTCCCCGCCGGAGCGACCGGCCCCGGACGCCACAGCCTCGGACACCGCCGCCTCGGACGCCGCCTCCGGCTGGACGGCCTCGGCCTGCGCCACGCCGCCCTTGCCCTTCTTCTTCCGCTTGCCGCCGCCACCGGCCGACTGCGGCTGGTCCATGTGGACGATCACGCCACGGCCGTTGCAGTGCACACAGGACTCGGAGAACGACTCCAGCAGGCCCTGCCCGACCCGCTTGCGGGTCATCTGCACGAGGCCGAGCGAGGTGACCTCGGCGACCTGGTGCTTGGTCCGGTCACGGCCCAGGCACTCCAGCAGGCGCCGCATCACCAGGTCCCGGTTGGACTCCAGCACCATGTCGATGAAGTCGATCACGATGATGCCGCCGAGGTCGCGCAGCCGCAGCTGACGCACGATCTCCTCGGCCGCCTCCAGGTTGTTCCTGGTGACCGTCTCCTCGAGGTTTCCGCCCTGGCCGGTGAACTTCCCGGTGTTGACGTCGACGACGATCATCGCCTCGGTCCGGTCGATCACCAGCGAGCCGCCGCTGGGCAGCCAGACCTTCCGGTCCAGCGCCTTCATCAGCTGCTCGTCGATCCGGTACGTGGCGAAGACGTCCACGTCCGAGGTCCACTTGCCCAGCCGCTCGACCAGGTCGGGGGCCACGTGCGAGACGTACTCGTGGACCGTCGACCAGGCGTCCTCACCGCTGATGACAACCTTGGAGAAGTCCTCGTTGAAGATGTCCCGCACGACCCGGACGGTCATGTCCGGCTCGCCGTACAGCAGCGTCGGGGCGTTGCCCTTCTCCGCCTTCTTCTTGATGTCCTCCCACTGCGCCTGGAGCCGCTGGACGTCACGCGCCAGCTCCTCCTCGCTCGCACCCTCGGCGGCGGTGCGCACGATGACGCCGGCGTTCTCGGGGACGACCTTCTTCAGGATCTGCTTCAGCCGCGCCCGCTCGGTGTCCGGCAGCTTGCGGCTGATGCCGGTCATCGAGCCCTCGGGCACGTACACCAGGTAGCGGCCGGGCAGGGAGACCTGGCTGGTCAGCCGGGCGCCCTTGTGGCCGATCGGGTCCTTGGTGACCTGCACCAGCACCGACTGGCCGGACTTCAGGGCGTTCTCGATCCGGCGCGGGCCGCCCGAGACGCCCAGCGCCTCGAAGTTGACCTCACCGGCGTAGAGCACCGCGTTGCGGCCCTTGCCGATGTCGACGAACGCCGCCTCCATCGACGGCAGGACGTTCTGCACCTTGCCGAGGTAGACGTTGCCGACGTAGCTCGTCGACTGCTCCTTGTTCACGAAGTGCTCGACGAGGACGTCGTCCTCCAGCACCGCGATCTGGGTGCGCTCGCCGTGCTGGCGGACGATCATCTCGCGCTTGACCGCCTCGCGGCGCGCCAGGAACTCGGCCTCGGTGATGATCGGCACCCGGCGGCGGCCCTGCTCACGCCCCTCCCGGCGACGCTGCTTCTTCGCCTCCAGACGGGTGGAACCCTTGATCGACTGGACCTCGTCGCTGGGCTGCTCGTCCTTCTTCCTGCGCGGCTCGCGGATCTTGACGACGGTGCGCTCGGGGTCGTCCGACGGCGTGCTCGCGCCCTCGGCGGCCTCGGCGCCCTCGGCCGCGTCCCCGCTGCGCCGGCGACGCCGGCGGCGGCGACGGGAGCTGCTGGTCGACGGTCCGCCGGCCTCCGGCTGGTCGGACTCCGCGGCAGGCGCCTGCTCCGCCTCGTCGGCCTCGGCCTCCGCCTCGGAGGGCTCCTCCTCGGCGCGGCCCCGGCGGCGGGCCCTCTCCGGCCGCTCGGCGTCCCCGTCCTCCTCGACGTCGGACTCCGACTCGTCCTCGCCCCCGGCCTCCTCGGCCAGCTCGGCGCGGCGACGGCGGCGACCGCCGCGGCGGCGACGTCGCGAGGGACGCTCGCCGCCCTCGGCCTCGGCCTCCTCGCGGGCCTCCGCGTCCTCCTGGGTCTCGACGTCCTCGGACTCGGCCTCCTCGGCCTCCTCCTCGTCGTACGCCTCCTCCGCCCGGGCGGCGGCCTGCGCGGCGGCGGCCGTCTCGGGGGTCTGGAACATCGGCTGGGTGAACACCGGCGCCTGGAAGAGCATGGTCGTCGCGGCGGCGCGGCGGCGGCCACGCGACGGCCGGGCCTCGACCTCCTCGTCGGCGGCGGCCTGCTCGGACGCGGCGGACTGCTCGGCGGCCGGCGTCGACTCCCCGGTGGCGCGGGTGGCGCGGCGCCGGGTGCGCGTGGCGCGCGGGGCCGTCTCCTCGGCGGACGCCGCGGCGCTCTCACCGCTCGACTCCGCCTCGGCAGTCTCCTCCGGCGCGGCGGCGGCACGGGTCGCCCGGCGACGGGTGCGCGTGGCCTTGGCGGGCGCTTCCGGCACGGCCTCCTCGGCCGACTCGCCGCTCTCCGCCTTCGCGGCCTCAGGCTGTGCGGCCTCGCGCTCGGTGGCGGTGGCCTCGGCGGCGGGCTCGGCCGAGCCGCCGCGGCGGGTGGCACGGCGACGCGTACGCGCCGGCCTGCTCGGCTTCTCAGCCTCTTCCACGGACGGTGCCTCGGTGCTCGTGCCGGCGGCCTCGTGCGGCGTTTCGGCGGCCTCCGCCACCGTGGCGGCCTCGGGGGCCTTCTCCGGGACGGCCTCGGGCGCCGGGGCGGCCGCCGCGCGGGTGGCACGGCGACGGGTGCGGGCGGGCTTGGCCGGCGCCTCGGACGCCTCGGCCGGAGCCGTCTCGCTGCTGGGGACTTCCGGGGTGGGGGAC